>JAITBO010000411.1 GCA_031283505.1 Treponema sp.
GCCGATAAGATTATCGCCGTTGGACCGGATGCTGAAACGTGGAATCATCTTTTCGGCGTTTATACGGGTTTTTACCCCTGGAGAGATGACAGGTTTGGGATCACCTTGGGTTATGCCGGAGTATTTACCCAATATCTTGAAGAATTTTCCATTAAGAGTGAAACCGCCATGCCTCGTGTTTTCAAGAGCGGTGTTAATCTGACGGCGCGTTATAAAACAGATAAATTGACCATAAAAACCGATCACAATTTCAGTTTCTGGTCGGACAAGAACTACAAAATCTACTACCTGTACAAACCGGATGCCCAAAGGATGAAGGACTACGGACTTATGGCTAAGACTAACAGTTCTTCTGATGTTTCTGAAGTATTACACTCTTTTCTCTGGAATGGGATCGGCGCTTCATACAAATTTACACCGGTAATTGAAGGCAACATCTATGTCCGCAATCTGCTCCGTATAGATGAGACGCCGCAATATAAAATGACGATCAACTATTTTTCCCTGGAGTTAAAGTCAAGTTTCCATATTAACTCCCAGGTGGAAGTTTACGGGGGTATTACCTGGCATTACACTGGACGTACCGTATCGGAGAGTCTGCCAAAAGTCTTAGGGGAATTCGGCGCAAACTTACCCCATGGAACCAGTGATTATGTGAACATGATTCAGATTCCCGTTGGGCTAACGGTAAAATTACAATAACTGTTTTTTATATAACCGAAAAGCGTGGTTTTCAGTTATAAAAATAAATGAATAGGAGGAAAATTATGCAAAAGATTTCAAACAATGCTGCGGACGATGGATTCATCGGGGATAAGATTATTACAGGGACCAATCAGAAAGTAAAGGCGGTTGTTTATATCGAAGTAAACAACTACAACCCTCTGAATGCCGCTTCCTATATTCTGGAGGATGGTACATTGTTATTTGACTATGCGGTCATTTTCGCGGCAAACATCAGAAACAGAAACTGCGGCGCTGATCCTAAGTCAAACGACGGATGTACTGAAAACGGGCCTCATGTCCACCTCAATGAAAATGTACGGCACCTTCTTGAAAACCGCGAAAAGTACATTAAGCCCTTGCAAGATAAAGGCATCAAAGTACTGCTTGGGCTTCTGGGCGACCACGATGGTATCAGTTTCGGTACTATGAACGATACCGAAAGGGCGGCCTTTATTGCCGATGTCAAAAAGGACGTAGAAACTTACGGCCTTGATGGAGTCAACTTTGATGATGAATGGGGCAGCAAGGAAGATACGGATAACTGGGGGGAGAATCAAGAGACTATTTCACCTAACAGCATCTGGACTTATCCAGTCACTGAATTGCACTGGCCTTTTAGAGCTACAGTTTATCGGAATCCCAATATGGGAATCGTAGCCGGTAATGGTCAGTTTGATGCTCCATCTGAGGATGACCAAAACAGGATGTGGCTGGAAAGTGGAGAAAACTATTACAAGACCATCAAAGCTGCCCGGGAAGCCCTGGGACCGGACAAGATCGTAAGTCTCTACGAATATAATGCAGGACGTTATATAACCCCGGAAGGGCAGACAAACGGTGAAGCTACGGTTGACCTGCTGAGGGGCGCTCTTGATTTTGCGTTACAGCCTTGGTATAGCCAGTACATTACTGATAGCGCTAATGGTCTAGATCGGAGCATATATTCTCCTTTTGGTATAGATTTGGGTGGTGAAGCCTATTATCAGAACGGTACTCCGCTCCCTCCGATTGTGAGTAACGATGGTGACGAACATGGCCCTAATACCATTTATGATTATTCGACTCGTTTTAAAAACGCGGCGGCAGAAGGTAAGGCTTACAATATATTGTACCTTTACTCACTGAGACCAGCTTCTGAACTCTTGAAACACGATCCAGATGAAGCGGTGCCGAGCGTAACCAGGGAAGCGTACATTTCCATGATGACCGGAATTCTCTTTGGTCAACAATGTGTTCTGGCAGATCACGGCGATTATCGTAAAGACTGGTAAAATAATCGCTCATTTTATGGTTTTGCCGCAAATCATCACTGGATTTACGACAAAACCACGGGAGCGTTTTTAAATATGGTTTAACCGGAAACATTGGTTTTCGATTAAAAGTATAACAAATGCATTAGGAGGCAAACTATGCAAAAGAAGCGAAAAAGCAATGTATGGAAATTGCTTTTGGGCATCATGGCAACGGTCATGATCGTATTTATGACAACCGGCTGTCCGACTGGTTCGGAAGAACCTGAGGAGGAGCCAGAATTCATTCCTGAAATCATCCCTGATAAGGTCATTGCCGGAACTACTCACAAGGTAAAAACCGCAGTGTACATCGAAGTGAATGACCACAACCCCTTGAACGCCGGTAACTACACCCTTGCTGACGGCACATTGCTTTTTGACTACGTGATCCTTTTTGCAGCAAACATCAGAAACAGAAACTGCGCTCTTGAAACAAACGAAAAACATGGTTGTACTGAGCAGGGGCCTCATGTCCATTTCAATGATAATGTGCGGTACATCCTGGAGAATCGGCAAAAGTACATCGTACCTCTGCAGAAAAAAGGTATCAAAGTACTGCTCGGCCTTTTGGGAGATCATGACGGTATCGGTTTTGGTACTATGAATGCTGCCGACCGGGCGACCTTTATTGCCGATGTCAAGAAAGATGTGGAATATTACAAGCTGGACGGGGTTGACTTCGACGACGAATGGGCCAGCAAGGAAGACTGGGACGGCTGGACCAACGAGTATGCGGTCGTTTCACCAAACAGCATCTGGACCTATCCAACAAGCAGGTGGGGTTGGCCTTTCAGTGGGAATGTCTACCGCGATCCAACCAAGGGAATTGAACCGGGTAATGGTATTCTTAATCCCGCTCCTTCAGAGGATCAAATGGATGCCATGTGGAAAGCAAGCGGGGTATTGTACCACCCGCTCATCACTGAAACCCGGTCGGCGTTGGGACCGAACAAGATCATAAGCCTCTATGAATACAACAGCGGTCGCTATATGACCCCCGGTGGGCAGCCAAACGGCGGACTTGGGGTCGCTCCGCTCAACAGCGCCATAAGTTTTGCGATGCAACCCTGGTATAGTCAATACATTGAGAACAGCGCAAATGGCTTTGACCGGAGCAAGTATTCGCCCTTTGGTATGGATTTGGGCGGTAATGCCTATTATCAGGGCGGACCGCCGCTCCCGCCGATTGTCGTAAACGAAGACGATCATGCAACCAATACCATCTATGATTTTTCGACTCGTTTCAAAAAGGCAGCGACAGATGCCGCCCCTTACGGTATGCTGTACTTCTTCAATCTGAAACCTGCTTCAGAACTTCTGAAACACGATTCCAATGAGGCGGAGGCAAGTGTAACCAAGCAGGCGTACATTTCGATGATGACCAATATTGTATTTGGCCAGAACTGTGTGCTTACCACCGAGGGCGAGGCCGGTGACTATCGTAAAGACTGGGGCAATTAAAAAAACGTCCGGGGTTCCTGAAAACGCGGGACTGTAAAAATCCGTTTTATTCAGGATATTACTTGTTAAGACGCCATGCGTCATTTGACGCATGGTATTAATTCCTTTGGATGATAGAACAATGAACAAGAGCATGAAAATCACGTTTGGAATACTGGCAATGTTTTTTATACTTGCCTGCCAGCAGCCGGGAAATGCGGGAAGCCCATTTGAAATTAACCCCTCAATTCCGCTCAAAAAGCTGGTAACCACTTCATCCCGAGTAGAAACCATTTGTTATGTGAACGCAGAAGAAGACAATCCCCTTAACGCAAAAGATTATATTTTGGCCGGAAATGCCAATAACCCTGATACACAGTTTTTTAACTATGTGGTCCTTGGCTATTCATATATGAACAAAGACAACCGGGGGTATACCCACATGGTAATGACCCCTGCTCTGCAATCCATGCTTAATAATAGTATCACGTATATTAAACCGTTGCGCCTAAAAGGTATACAGGTACTTATCGAAGTGCGTAGCGGTAATTTTCGGGATGATGAAGATGGTATCGGTACCGGTTTTGGAACTATGGACGTAGCGGCCATCGACGAATTTATAAAAGAACTTAAAATGATAATAAATAAATACGGTATTGACGGCTTTGATTTCAATGATATAGGGGGCGGGAAGAATTCCTATCCTCCAAACACCCGCCACCTAAAGCAGTTCCAAAAGGATGAGTCTTTGTATCCTGAAAGTATGTTCAAGAAAAAAGACGGCCAGGGCAATATAACCGGCGAATATCTGGAGGACGATGAAATCGAAAGGATTCTCTGGATCGAAGGGGGCAGCAACTTTTCAAACCTGATCCAAAGATCCAACGAGTCCCTCAAAGAAACCTACACCTCGGTCTGGAAAAACGGCAGTTTCGCGACTGACGTTCCCAGTCACGTTGAACGGTCTATACTGGTGCGGAGCAGGAATCACGGTAATCACTTGCTCTCCCAATTACGCATGGCCTATATGCCCGACGCCTATTCAGGCGCGGACCCTAAAACTACGGGAAACTTGAAATACATTGTTTATGACACCCCTTACAACAGCGAAAAACTTCACCCCTCACTCTGGGACGAAGCCCAGCAAAAAGATGTTGGAGCGATAGAGGCGGATAACAAATATGCCCCTATCGCTGTGGATTTAACGGATCGAAAAGACGCCGATACCGTGCAGCGTTTGGCAAAGACCTTTTTACTCAAAGACCTAGATGGATCAATCGCCGATCCGGATAATCAGAACAGATACGGCGCGCTGTATTTTACCAACCTGCCGCCTGTATCGGAGGCCGATTCCGCCGCCTATATGACTTATTTTTCACGGGAACTCTTTGGACGGGTAGTACGGCTTTCCGGCGCCGCCGGCGCGGGGAATTACAAAAAAACCTGGTGATTTATTCCTGTATGCGGGTCTCCGGCCTGTCCTAAAACCCGGCAGGCGGAAGGGTAGACCCGCCTGTTAATAAACGGGTAGGTATTTGTATATCCCCTATAGAAGCCGGGTCGGCGCCCATGATAATAGTATGTAACAATTCCACCGCCTGCTTTCCGATTTCATATTCGTTTTGCTGCAAGAATGTAAGGGGAAAACTTTCCGGCATATACGCGGGAGAATCAACGGTGATGAGGGAGAAATCTTTAGGAATACTGCGGCCAAGGGCTTCAACGGCACGTTTAACAACCAGGGATATTGAAAATTCACTTGCAAAGGCGGCGGTAATTTCAGGATGTGCGGATAAATGATTTTTGACTGCCTCTATGTCGCAATCTGTAGAAATATTAGAACAAAGAAAAGCAGTGTCTAAAACAATGCCGCTGTCGGCAAAAGCCTTGATAAAACCATTCCACCGGGCTTCCACAGTAGATATATGCTCGATAGGCCCGGAATAAAAGGCAATGTTCCGATGTCCCAGTTGCAGAAGGTATTCAACCCCCAACTTTGCGGTAGCAATATTATCGGTGGAGACCGAGGGAACCGGCAGTCCCTTCATTTTTCTGTCTACAAATACAAGCGGCCTTTTGTTCAATATTTGTTTAAGTATTTCGGCATTGTAATATTCGCCGTGGACAGGCAGCATCAAAATACCCGCCGCGTCTTCATCGGTAAGGGACTTGAGCGCCCGTTCTTCCTCCTCCGCCGAATCGCGGGATCGTTTTAGGATGAGATGGTACCCCAGCGTATTGCAGGTTTCTTCTATTGCGTACAACAAACGGGTTCCAAAGGCATCGTTAAAATCAGAAATAATTAACCCAATGGCGCGGGAGGCAGAGAGGCTTTTTACAACTTTACGCCCTATGCTTCTACCCACAAAAGACCCCTTGCCGGGTAACCGGGAGATAAGCCCCTCCTCGGCAAGCATTTCCAGCGCTTTTTTACTCGTTATGCGGCTCACGCCGAATGTACCGCAAAGGTCTTTTTCGGATGGCAGTCTATCGCCAGGATTCAGTTTGCCTGACGAAATTTTTTCCAGCAAATAGTCATAGATATGTTTGTAATACGGATAGGTTGTCGTTTTTATAGGAGCGGCGTCTATCCTAAGATCAGTTGTAGTATGCATAGATGATATATTAACATATCATTCGTAAAAAAACAATGCCCCGGCATATACGATCAATTCATAAAAATGGATAGAGAAACCGGGACCGGTACATATAATATAATTGAGGCTGTTCCAAAACTTTAGCTTTTGGAACAGCTTCCTTGAATTTGATAGAAAAACCGGGCTTTTAGCCGGTTTTCCAAGAGCTTGTTCCGATGTTATCTATACGTCAATGCCCAAAAGGGATTTTGCCAGAAGGCCGATGGCAAACGAAATGGCCGCCACACTCAGGCTGATGATCGCCATTTCCCCAAAGCGCCGCCAGAAGGAAAGTGATTGGGCAACGGCAAGGTAGAAATTGAACATGAAGATGATGAGCGCCACGATGATCAGCATGACCACAAAAGCTGTAACATACATAGTGTCGGGCAGCAGCAGATAGGGAAGGACCATCAGCGCAACAGTGATAAGGTAGGCCATTCCGGTATAGACGCTGGACTTTAGGGCTTTCCGGTTGCCGTCGGCCCGTTCTGCCAGGTAGTTGGAGGCCGCCATGGACAGGGTGGCGGAAATCCCGGTGATAATGCCGGAGAGAGCCGTAAGGCGGGTACTTGCCAGGGCGAAGGTCAATCCCGCAATCGTCCCGGTGAGTTCCACCAGGGCGTCGTTCAGGCCCAGCACCATTGCCCCGGCGTAATGCAGCCGCTCCTCGTCTATCATTGCTATAAGACAGTCTTCGTGTTCGCCCTCCTCCGCGATAATGCCGGGGATTTCGAGTATTTCTTTTGCCAGGGGCCGGTAGTTCTTCACCCCGGCGTATTCGCTCTTTTCCAGAAACTTGATAGTAAAAGTGGCGCCAAGAACACGGCACAAAAAAATATACCAATAGAGCCAAAGCAGGTTTGGGCCGACCTCCCGGCCTGTATAACTCTTCCACACTTCATAATGCCGTCGTTCCGATTTTGCCAAGGTCATCAAAACAGTTTTGTTGTTTTTATCCTTTTGCCGTTTTGCTATACTTGCATATATAAGGCTGTCGTTTATTTCCGTCTTCTGAAAGGACAGCAGTTTTTTGTATACTCCCGGCGAAAAGTCTGTTTTACTCCGCATTTTTTTCTCCTTAAAAATATCATATTAGGCCGAATATCGAATTTATTCAGGGCGCATCCCCGCCCCTCACCGGGCGGGGACCGGGCTTTCCGGGGCTCCGCTGTCGCTCCGGCCCCGGCTTCGCTTCGCTTGCGCCGTGGCTGCTTTCGCCCCTGCGGGGCGCGCACCCCTTCTATCCCTTGCGCGTTTTTACTGTCGGATACCCCGGCAAAACTCGCAGTCCGGCTTGTCAGAATAACCGGCCCTGAATATCCCCGGACTTTTGTTTTTCTTTCCCGGCCCCCGGCCCGGCTTCCAATCCTGCCAGAGGCACGAGTTCCTCCAGTTTTGTCAGGAACCGGCTTGGACCGCCCTCCAGCTTCCTCCCTCCCAGCATCCGGGTACGCGCCCAAGACAGGTAGAGTCCCCGCCGGGCCCTGGTCATGGCCACGTAGAGAAGCCGCTTTTCTTCCGCTATCCGTTCCGGGGTTCCGCCGTCGTAAAGGGTAAAGGGCAGGATGCCTTCTTCAAGACCGGCCGTAAATACATGGTCAAACTCCAGCCCCTTGGAAGCGTGGATGGTCATGACCCGCACGGCTTCCCGCTTTACCGGCCCGCCCGGCCCGGCATCCCCGCTGCCGCTGACCGCCAGGGTGTCCAGGAATTCCCCAATACTTCCGTACATTCCCGCAAGGGTACGGAGCCGTTCGGCATACCCCGCGTCTTCTCCGGCGGCCTTCCGTTTTCCGCGCCCCTTTGCGGCTCCTTTCAGAACGCCGTCCTGTTCCGCCTCCTGCCACGCCATTCGCACCGCCTCCGCCGGGGTTTGTCCGGAAAACCGGGCAACGGACTCCCTCAGCCTGTCCAGTACGGTCTTGACCGGCTCCTCCTCCCACCAGGGACGCTCCCCGGTAACCTCGAAGGGAAGCCCGTGATCCTTGAGGGCCTTGGCAACGGGCCCGGCCAGCGCCGCCGTCCGCAGAAGAACCGCGCATTCCCCAAGGCTCGTAAGCCCCTTTGCAAGCCCTTCCTCCGCCGCATCCGCATCGTGCCCCGCAACCCGGCTGTCCATGGCGAAAAAGCTCGTCCCCCCTATGAGCCGGGCTATACGCCGGGCTATGCCCTCGGCCTCGGATTTTTCCGTGGGGTATTCCGCCCGGAAAAGGCTTACCCCTTGTTCCGTCCCCGCAAGACGGGTGTCCGTCAGCCGTCCGGCGGCGTTGATAATGGGGCCGCCGCAGCGGAAACTCCGGGACAGGGAAAACCGCGCCGCTCCGGGGTAATCCTCTCCAAAGCGGTCCAAAAAGCGCTTGTCCGCCCCCCGAAACCCGTAGATCGCCTGGTTGGGGTCCCCGATGACCCGGATTTCGGCTTCCGTTTCGTTAAGCGCCCCCTCCCCGGCTTCTTCCGCGTTGGGCGCCAGGAGCCGTACCAGAACGTACTGGGCGAAATTCACGTCCTGATACTCGTCCACCAGGATGCAACGGTACCTGGCCCGGCACTTTGCAAGAAGAACCGGGTTTCCCGCCAAAAGCCGCGCCGCCCCCGCGACAAGATCATCGAAGTCAAGGAGGGCTTCTTCCCTGAGCCGCCTGCGGTAAAGGCCGTAGAGAGCCTCCGCTTTCGGGCCGGCCTTTCCCAGACCGAAGGTTTCCGCCAGCTCCGGCAGGGACGCGAGGAAGGGGGCCGGCGTTTCCCCGGTCCCGCCCTCATGACCGCCCAGGCGGGGCGCGGTTTCTCCGGGGAGGAGCAGGAACCGTTTCCGGCCTTCAATATACTTTCCCAAACCCTGGGGCCGCATTCCCGTTTTTCCCGGCGCTGCCTTGAGGATTTCCTCCAAAATTTCGTCCCGCCCGGATTCGCTTAAAACGGTGAAGTTCTCAGGAACCCCCATGCCCGGCGGCTGTTCCCTCAACAGGGCGCAGCAAAAGGAATGGAAGGTGGCGGCGGTGACACCGGCGGTGATACCGGCGGTATCACCGGCAGTAATACCGGCTGCCGCCTCATCCGAAACCATCCGGACTATACGTTCCCGCAGTTCCCCTGCGGCTTTTACCGTAAAGCTGAGAGCCAAAATGGAGGAAGGATCCCGCCCTTCCCGGATGAGCCGGGTTATCCTGGCGGCAAGGGTTGCGGTCTTGCCCGTACCCGGTCCGGCAATGATGAGGGCGTACCTGCCGCCGTAGGAAACCGCTTCCTCTTGATCCCGGTCAGGGACGAAAGAAGAACCGGCTCCGGGCCGGGCCGTAGATTCCACCCCGGCCTGTCCCTCAGGTTCCCGCCCGGCAGTCCGGTTCCGTTTGACGGGGGTTTCCTTCTTGAGCGGTTTCTCCTTCGGGGCAGCCCCTTTTGTCTTCGGAGGCTGCGGACCAGGCTGTCCAAATCCCGGCCAGCCGTTCTGCCCGTCGAAAAGCCCCGGCTCCCCCGCAAGGATCGCCTTTTCCCCCGGTGGAAAGGCCCTGATGACCCCATATTCCCCGTCATAACCGGGGGTAACCGACACGTCCCCGGAACGCATCCGGGTGACGGCGGATGCCAGGAGTTCCCCCGAAAGGCCGGGACACCCCAGCCTGGCGATCTCCCCCGCCTCCATGTCCAGGAGAATGGCGAATTCACTTCCCGCCTTTTCTATCAAAGCGTCGTAAGCGGCGCCCACCCTTTTGGAGGCCGCCCCGGTTTCCAATAGTTCCCCCAACAGTTCCGGCAGGGGGATAAGGGACCGGTAGGGCCGCAGGTTCGCCGCTCCCACGGTCTCGGGCGGACAGGGGGCCGTCTCGTCCACCGGGCGGCAGGCCAGTTCCAGGACCCGACCCATGACCCCTCGGGTCAACTTTTCCCCGCATACAGGACACACGCCGCCCGCAGCAGCCGCTTCCTGGGGATTCAGGTAAACCCCGCATTTGCGGTGGCCGTCGTAATGGTACTTCCCCTCCTGGGGGAAAAATTCGATGGTTTCGGCGATCCGGTTCCCATTGGCGGCAGCCGGGGCGTTCACGGACCAGAGGGCTTCGTACAAGGACGGGTAATCCAGGCTCATGTCAAAGACCGTGGCTTCCCGGCCCAGTTTTTCCGGGGAATGGGCGTCGGAATTGGAGACAATGGCAAAGCGGTCCAGGGCGGCCAGGGCCCAGTTCATAGGAGGGTTGGAAGACAGCCCGGTTTCCACTGCGGGAATCCGGGAGGCAAGGTCCCCGTAGCACTCGTCTATGGAATCGAAACCCGATTGCGCGCCCAGGGCCGAAAACCAGGGAGTCCAGATGTGGGCGGGGATGAGCAGGGATCGTTCATCCGTATCCAGGAGCATTGACAGAAGATCACGGGAATCAATACCCAGAATGGGCCGTCCATCGGAACGGATGTTGCCACCCTCCCGTTCCAGCCGGGTCTGAAAAGAAGCGGCGGCCTTAAAATCGGGCAGAATGACAAGATGATGAATCTTTCTGGTGGCATCCCCCTTTTTATAAATAGTGCTGATTTCTCCGGTAAGCGCGAACCGGGGAAAATCCCCCGGAGACCCGGAAAGCCTCGGCGTGGGGAGCCCGTCGTTCAAGGCAGGCCCTCCGTCAAATTCCGCCCGCGCTCGTTCCTGTAAGACGTACAGCCCCGGCTCCCGCTCTTCAAGCTGCTCTCTCAGTTCCGCGAGCCACAGGGGATGAGTGCAGTCCCCGGTCCCCAAAAGATCTATTCCCTTGATCCGGGCCCACCTGTCCAGATAGGCGGGGGTAAGCTTTTTACTCGTAGCCCTGGAAAACCGGGAGTGAATGTGCAGGTCCGCAATGACACGCATGGCTTTATTATAGAAGCCGCCGGATTTTTCGGCAATGCGGCGTTTACGGACAATCAGGAAAGGGGATATTATCACTGATTTTCAACACAGGAATAAGGCCAGGATGGACCGGAATAAAATTTCGTCATACAATAATGGCGCAGGCAAACTCCGCCAGTTTTTTTATCGGGCTTTCCCTATTCCCGGGTAAGCTCCAAGTTCTGGATCAAATGGCGAAACAGTAGTATTTTATATTAAACAAGGAGAATTATATGGATAATGACGTATTGATTGAATGGGATGCCCGATATTCGATGAACATTCAGTTTATAGACGATCAGCATAAAGAGCTTATTAACCTGACGAACGCTTTGTATAAGGGATGCCTTGTAGGGGACGAGACAGCTCGGACTTATTTTATGGAGACCATCCGTGGAACGGTTGACTATGTGAAGTATCATTTTTCGGCGGAGGAGAAGATGCTGGAGAATGTTAAATATCCCGATTTTGCCAATCATAAAAAGGAACACGAAAGTTTCGTAAAAAAAATCCTGGAGGATGTTGAGAAATTTCAGGAGGGCAAGAAATTCGTACCTAATCAATTTGTCCGTTATTTGAAGGATTGGATACTTACCCACATCGCTATACAGGACAAAAAATACTCCGACTTTATTTTCGACCTCAAGAAAAAAGGGCTTCTCAATGCCCGCCTGTTCACTAATTAGAGTCTGTCCATAATGTAGACACATTATGGGCAGACCACCTTGAAACCCGCATTTTCGCAGCTTTTAGGCGAGAAAATGCAAGGTCTGTCCGCAAAGTAACCGACTTTATGGACAGACACTAATTAGAAAACCGGCGCGGGTTCAAAGCAAGCGCGCTTACCGGTATGGACCCGTTTGCTCTGTTCACTATAGTTTATATCGTTTTCCGTTACTTGCGCACCGGAGCCAAATATTGAAAAAAGTTTAGCCACGAACTTCACGAACAAACTATGGATTTATCCTCAAAAGTTCGTGTGGTTAGCGGTTTATATGAAGCCCCTGGCGTATGGCTGGTCATGGGCGGCGACTTTTATCTGCCGGGGACCTGCTGCCTTGTCCGCTGGTTTGGCGGGAAGCGGGAAAAACAACAGGTCCTGGCTAACTGACAATGGGCGCCTCTGCTCCGCAATGGGCGCAGTAATACCCGCAGCCGCTTTCCGTTTTTTTCAGCGCAAGCCCGCTTGTATCGATCCGGTAAGCCCTGCGGCGGACCAAAAGCCCTCCGCAGGCGGGACAAGCGGTGTCGTGCAGTTCCCCAGCCTGCGTCCCGCCGTCTATGTTGCCGGCGTACACATAAGGGAGAGTTTCCCTGGCGCGGCGGACGGCGCGGATGAGGGAGCCGCTGTCCGTGGCAGGAGTACGCCAGCGGTAAGCCGGATGGCAGGCCGAAAGGTGCCAGGGGATGTCCCGCGAGAGGCCGGTGATGAAGGCGGCGCACTTCCCGGTCTCTTCGTCGCCGTCGTTGAGGCCCGGCGCCATGAGGGTGGTGATTTCCAGGTGAACCCCGGCGGCCCACGCCGCTTCGATGAAGGCGAGAACTGCGGGAAGGTTCCCGCCGAGGATGCGGGAGTAGGTCTCCTCCGAAAAGGCTTTAAGGTCTATGTTGGCGGCGTCGGTCAGGGCCAGGATGTCCGCCGCCGGTTCCCGGTTCACGCAGCCGTTACTCACCAGGATGTTGGCTATTCCTTCCTCCCGGGCCAGCTTCATGCAGTCCAGGAGAAATTCCGCATGGACCAGGGGCTCCGAGTAGGTGTAGGCGATTTGGCGGAACCCCCCGGTCCGGGCGGCGGCTATTATTTCGGCAGGGGAAAATTCTCTACCCTCCGCTGCGGCGGTCGTCCCCTGGGAGATGCGCCAATTCTGACAGAAAGGACAGATCAGGTTGCATCCCGCAAAACCTATGGACAGGATAGACGAGCCGGGCCTGAAGTGGTAGAGGGGTTTTTTCTCTATGGGGTCCGCCGCCATGGCGGTGACGAGACCGTAGAAGGGAATGGCCCCCGCCCCGCTCCGGTTCTGCCTGACGCCGCACCGCCCGGAACCGCCGGGAGGGATGCCGCACCGGTGAGGGCAAAGCCCGCAGCGGACTAAGCCGTCCTTCGTCTCAACAGCACTGAAATACCGGGGCCTGTTGTCCGCCGCCATTATTCGGTGAGGAAGCGGGTCCGCTGTTCCGCGCCGGTCCCCGAGGCTTTATTCACAAACCTTATAGGATCCTGCACTTCAAAAGGCTCCATGATGACTCCCCGCGCGCCTCGGCGTATCCAGAGCTTGATCAGCGGAACCCCTTCTCCTGCCTCAGTAACTGCGGAATGAACCTCTTCGGCATAGAATACATCGTCAAGCTTAAACTCCATCACCGCAGGATTATCCCCCAAAGGATCATTGACCAGGATGAGTTTGTATTTATCCGAAGGGTGCTGCTGGGGAAACCCCATAAAGGGGACCGTATCTTTGGGAGGACCTCCCTGATATTTGGCGATCTTGCTGATAGGCAATGTTTCAAGATAACTGGTAGCATCCATACAAACCTCTTAATATTTAAGTATACAGTACGAGCAGGGAAAAATGAAGTATCCGCCAATGAGGAACCCGAAGCCGGCGCATATAAAAGGCAAGTATCTGACAGGGGGGTAATAAAACCTCGAAAAAGCATACAAGAGGTTTTCGTTGTTGTAAGGGGGAGAGTAAAAAGGAACTGCATAGAAACGAAACGCTCGATAGCGTACAGGGTCTGAGAGCGGGGATATATACAGGAGTATTAATTTGGGTTACTTTTTCAATGAGGCAACGCGCCGTCTTGAATAAGCAGAGATATTTGGACTATACTTTTTGAAAATTCCTTTTAAAAAAGCGGATAATGGCTTTTAGTATATTAGAGGAATAGGAGGATCGTATGACGATAATCGAGATGCTGGAGCAAAGCGGGGTGCTTACCCTTCTTGGCATGAGCATAGTGTTCGGATTTTTGATAATTTTGATTGTCTCCATTACTCTGGCGGGCAAAGTTATCCATGCTCTAGGGTGGGATAAGGATGCCGGGGGGCCGGCAGGCGTTCCCGCAGGAAAAGCCCCGGCTAAGGCCGTCGCTAAAACCGCAGTTGCCGCCGCCATTACCGCGGCGGTGAACGAATACCGCAAAACAAATTCTTAAATTGAGGATGAAACAAGATGGCTAAAGTTCAACTTACCGATTTGGTCCTTCGGGACGCCCATCAATCGCTGTTTGCTACCCGTATGGTGACTGCCGATATGTTGCCTGTCTGCGAAAAGCTGGACAAAGTAGGCTATTTTGCCCTGGAAGCCTGGGGCGGCGCTACCTTTGATTCCTGTATCCGCTTTTTGAATGAAGATCCCTGGGAACGGCTTAAAAAACTTAAGGCCGCCCTGCCGAACACCCGGATCATGATGCTCCTGCGGGGGCAGAACCTCCTGGGATACCGGCATTACGCCGACGATGTGGTGGCGAAATTCGTGGAAACCGCCGCCAAAGACGGTGTTGACGTGTTCCGTATTTTTGACGCCGTAAACGATCCCCGGAATTTTCAGGCCGCCACCAACGCCGCCAAGAAAACGGGCAAGCATATCCAGGCGGCTATTTCCTATGCGGTGACCCCCTTCCATACTATTGAAAAGTACGTTGAATTGGCCAGGCAGTACGCCGATATAGGCGCCGATTCCATCGCCATAAAGGATATGTCCGGGCTTTTGAAGCCCTACGAGGCTTATGATCTGGTGAAGGCCATAAAGAAGGTGGTGGATATTCCCATCGAGATACACTCTCACGCCACAACCGGTATGTCCGTAGCTACCCTGACCAAGGCCGCCGAAGCGGGGGCGGAGATACTGGATACGGTCATCTCCTCTCTGGCCATGGGCACCAGCCACAGCCCCACGGAAACCATGGTGGAGATTTTTAAGGGAACTCCCTACGATACGGGTCTGGATACCAAGCTCCTTCTGGAAATTGCGGCTTATTTCCGGGAAGTCCGGAAGAACTACAAGAAATTCGAGTCCAGTTTCCTGGGCGCCGATACCCGTATTCTGGTCTCCCAGGTTCCCGGAGGTATGCTCTCCAACCTGGAAAGCCAGCTCAAGGAGCAGGGCGCTTCCGACAAGATCGACGAGGTACTCAAGGAAATCGCCGTGGTCCAGAAAGATGCGGGTTATCCGCCGCTGGTTACCCCTACAAGCCAAATCGTGGGTACCCAGGCGGTGTTCAACGTTCTCTTTGGCCGCTACAACCGGCTTTCCGGCGAATTTCAGGATCTTCTGGCCGGCAAGTACGGCGCCTGTCCTGCCCCCAAGAACCATGATGTGGTCAAGAAGGCACTGGAAGCCCTTAAAATGGACAAAGAGATCACCCACCGGCCAGCGGATGATATTCCTGCGGAATACGATAAACTCGAAGGAGAGACCCGGAAACTCCTGGGGACTTCCCCGGTCACGGTGGAAGATGTTCTGACCTACGCCATGTTCCCCAAAGTTGCCCCGGACTTCTTCAAAAAGCGGCCCCAGGGCCCGGTGGTGTTTAAGCCAGAAGAAGAGGCTCCCAAAGCCTCCGCCCCTGCGGGAGCGGGACAGGCCGCCAAATACTCGGTCAACGTGGACGGCGTTAACTATAACGTAGTAGTCGCCCCGGCGGGGACCGTGGCTATCACTCCGGCGGCGGGCGGTGCGGCGGCTCCGGCTGCCGTGGGCGGCATGGTTGTTCCCGCTCCGGTGGCGGGGACCATCATCCGTTATGCCGTTGATGAAGGGGCGCAGGTAAAGGCCGGGGATACTATCATCATCATCGAGTCCATGAAGATGGAACTGGACATCAAGGCCACTCACGATGGGAAGATTCACTTCCTGGCGGCTGCCGGGACCCAGGTGGCGGCCCAGCAGCCGGTGGCGGAACTCACCGGTCCCGGTCTGGGGGGCTCGGTTCAGACAGGCGGTTCTTCCCCGGCGGCTGTTCCCGGCGCGCAGGATACCGCCGCTCCCGTTGCGGCGCCTTCCGGCGGTACAGTAGTGCCCGCTCCGGTGGCGGGGACCATCATCCGTTATGCGGTGAATGAAGGAGCCCAGGTTGTTTCCGGGGATACCATCATCATCATCGAGTCCATGAAGATGGAACTGGACATCAAGGCCACTGTTGCCGGTAAAGTTCGCTTCCTGGTCCCTGCCGGGACCCAGGTCGCCTCCCAGCAGCCCATTGCCGAAATAAACTAAAGGAATTCACTATGCTTAATACGGATATGAAAAAGAACCCGGCGTTGATAGCGAAAATATGTCTGGTCATTCTTATCGGCGCTTTCGCATTTTCTTTTGTCACTGCGGCCTTTAGTCCCCGGGCCCAGGCCCAGACTGCGGCCTCCTCGGAAGACCTCCCGTCCTTCAGGAATCTGGGCGGGATCATCCCCAATAGCCGGGAGCTTCCCCGGGTTTCGGTGGGCAGTTTTCTGCGGAATATCGCCGAAACTACCGGGATTTACGCCTTTATCACCAATAAAACCCAAGAGGAAACCCCCGCAGGGCTTCCCATCACGGTTTTCGGCTGGCAGGAACTTCTTATGGTGGCGGTGGGCTTCCTCATCATCTACCTTGGGGCGGCTAAGAATTTTGAGCCCCTGCTTCTTATTCCCATAGGTTTTGGGACCGTTTTTGTGAATATTCCCTTTGCCGGCATGGGGGAAGCGCCCCACGGGATGCTCCACATCATTTACGAAAGCGGGGTGGGTAACGAGTTCTTCCCCATGCTCATCTTTATGGGCATCGGGGCCATGACCGACTTCGGCCCCCTTATCGCCAACCCCAAGACGGCCCTTCTGGGGGCCGCCGCCCAATTCGGCGTCTTTGCGACTCTGTTCTTCATCAGTATCGCAAACTTCCTGCCTGGGGTGGCCTTTAACCTCAAGGAAGCCTGCGCGGTGGCTATCATCGGCGGCGCCGACGGCCCCACTACGATCTATATTGCGGCAAAACTTGCTCCCCACCTCCTGGCGACGGTGGCGGTAGCGGCTTATTCCTATATGGCCCTGGTGCCTATCATCCAGCCGCCCATCATGAAGGCCCTGACTACCAGCCACGAAAGACTTATCAGAATGAAGCAGCTCCGGCCCGTATCCAAAGTGGAAAAGATTTTCTTTCCCCTGGTGGTTTTTGTGCTGGCCATACTCCTTATCCCGTCGGCAGCGCCCCTTATCGGTTGTCTTATGTTCGGGAACTTCATCCGGGAATGTGGCGTAGTGGACCGGCTTTCCAAAACCTTGCAGAATGAGCTTATCAACATTGTTTCCATCTTCCTCTCTCTGGGCGTGGGTAGTCAGATGACCCCGGACCGGTTCTTGAATCCCTCGTCCCTCATCATCGTGGTTATGGGGCTTATGGCCTTCGCCATAGCCACCGCCGCCGGCGTGCTGGTAGCCAAGTTCATGAATCTCTTCCTCAAGGAGAAGATCAATCCCCTTATCGGTTCCGCCGGTGTTTCGGCGGTTCCCATGGCTGCCAGAGTTTCCAACAAGGTGGGCCTTGAGTACGATCCGGGGAACTTCCTCCTGATGCACGCCATGGGTCCCAACGTGGCCGGCGTCATCGGTACGGCCATTGCCGCAGGGGTCATGATAGCGGTGTACGGCGGCTGATTCGTAGGCGGGTCCCGGCGGCAAGTTTGCTGTCGGGATCGCTTTTTGGCTCTTCGTTTCTATGATTTAAGCTTGTTCCGTAAAACCTTGAGTTGTACAAACCGGGTTTTGGAACAAGTTTATTTTTTATGTCCCCGGCTCCGCCGGCGGTTAAGGGCTGGTTTAGGATCTGTGCATAAATAAAATGCACAGCCTTTTATTTTAATTGCGAGGCTTTCCCAAAACTGAAGTTTTGGGAAAGCCTCTTGCTTATCCAATAAGGAAATAACATGACCAAATGGTCATGTTATTTTTGCACAGTTCCTTACCTGTTCTGGGGAATGTCCGGAATGGTGGCGAAGCCCCGTTCCAGTTCTTCTTCCGTGGGGATGTGGTCGCCCATGGTTTTGTCGTTGTAGGATATATAGGCCGAAAGGTCGAAGTACCCGGTTCCGGTCAGTCCAAAGAGGATGACCTTTTTCTCGCCGGTGCGCTTGCATTCCAGAGCCTCGTCTATAGCCACCTTGATGGCATGGGACGATTCCGGCGCCGGAAGTATCCCCTCGATTTTGGCGAATTTCACCGCCGCGTCGAATACGTCGGTCTGCACCTCGGCCCTGGCCTCCAGAAAGCCGTCCCGGTAGAGCTTGGACAGGACCGAATTCATCCCGTGGTAGCGCAGCCCGCCGGCATGGTTGGCCGAGGGGATAAAGCCGTTCCCCAGGGTGTACATCCTGATGAGGGGGGTAGTCCTGGCGGTGTCCCCGAAGTCGTAGGCGTAACGTCCCCTGGTAAAGGAGGGGCACGAGGCGGGTTCAACGGCGATGAACCGGGTATTCGACTTGCCCGCCAGTTTTTCTCCCATGAAGGGAGCGATGAGCCCTCCCAAGTTGGAACCGCCCCCCGCGCAGCCTATGATGATGTCAGGCTTTATCCCATATTTGTCCAGGGCGGCCTTGACCTCCTGGCCTATGATGGACTGGTGGAGCAGTACGTGGTTCAGGACGCTCCCCAGCACGTAGCGGCACTTGTCCGTCTTGACCGCCGTTTCCACCGCCTCGGAGATGGCGCACCCCAGGGACCCCCCGGTGTCCGGGTCCTTTTCCAGGATCTTCCTGCCCGCATCGGTGGTATCCGAAGGGGAAGGGATAAGCCGCGCCCCATAGGTCTCTATCAATGCTTTCCGGTAAGGTTTCTGCTCGGAACTTACCTTCACCATGTAGACCGTAAGGCCGACATCGTAAAAGCCCGCCGCCATAGCCATGGCGGTCCCCCATTGTCCGGCCCCGGTCTCCGTGGTCAGGGAGGTGAGGCCCTCCTCCTTGGCATAAAACGCCTGGGCCGCTGCGGAATTTAGCTTGTGGGACCCCGATGTGTTGGTCCCCTCATGTTTGTAGTAAATTTCCGCCGGGGTTCCCAGGGCCCTTTCCAGGAAATAGGCCCTGATGAGGGGCGCGGGCCTGTAGGCGGTGTAGAACTCCTGTATCCCCTCCGGGATGGGAATGAGCCGGTCCGTGTCGTTCAGCTCCTGTTTGACCGGCTCCTTGCAGAACACCGCCTCCAAATCCCCGGCGCTTGCGGGCTGCAAGGTCCCCGGATGTAGGATGGGGTCCGGTTTTTCCTTCATGTCCGCCCGCAGGTTGTACCAGCACCGGGGGATCTCGTCCTCGGAAAGGTAGAGGCGGGTCGGGATTTTTTTCGTCATTTAGTTTTCCTCCTGATAGAACAAAGCGGTTTCGAGATAATGTTTCATATACAAAAACATTCTATGTATAGAAACATATCCGGTTTATTTAATTATGTCAAGTAGATTTTCAATTTAATTTTGCCTGTTCCATTTTCTACCAGGTTGAATGCCGGGTTTCTATTATAGATGGGGAAAAACAAACCCTCCCTGACGCTAAACTTGACCCGAAATTCGAGTATTGTTATCTGTTTTAAGAAATTTAACCACGGAGTTTTAGAACCGGAGGTTCCCAAAGCCTCTGGTAGTTACACGGAGGAAACAAGAGAAAAAAAGGTCAGTGAATTAAGCGAATGGACGCTAATTTATCCGAATAATTCGTGAAAATTAGCGTCCATTCGCGGACACTTTCTTTTATGTAAACGTATGGGGACCGCCCCGCTGATCCGTTGCTTCGCTTGAAAGGACTGTCGCTCTACACCCTTTCAAGTGGAGTAGCGGAGCCGCAAAGTTGCGGAACTCAGAGGCCCCTACCGGGACCCCCGGATAAGCTATATCCGCTCCATAAAGTCATCGTCATAAGCATCACAATGCAGCTATATCTTCGACGGAAAGCCCGGTAGCCTCTGCAATTTGGTCAATGGTTATTCCGAGTTTTTTCATTTGAGCGGCGACTTTCTCTATGCCTTCCCGCCTACCCCTTTGTATGCCTTCCCGCCTACCCCTTTGTATGCCTTCCCTCCTGGCCTGGTTGAGTCCGCTGGTCCAGTCTGACATCGCCATTTCCCTCATTTGATATACACGCAACGCCTCTTTGTCGCTTGATACATACTCCATCTTTTCCTCCGCTCTCTGTATCCCCACGTCCATCCGGATTACCTCCTCCACAAGGCTTTTCGGACTGTCCTGGTCAAACCACGTCAGCCACCGCTGCAACGCATCGTTCCGTATGTCCCTTTCCCCTATCCGCCGGAACTTCACCATGTCTATAAAATGGATTTCCAGCGCTTCCGTCAATACAACTTCCCGGCGCCTGTCTTCCCGTATATGAAAACTTGTATGAAACTCTGGTATCTGCGGCAGAAATTCGTAGTTCACTATGTTTATCGCTATCACATCCGGTGTTTCCCGGTAATCCTGCCCCGCTTCCATACTCCGCGAAAACTCACGGCTCCAGTAAAACAGACTCCGCCGGTCCATGTTCCCCAGATTGCG
>JAITBO010000011.1 GCA_031283505.1 Treponema sp.
CCATAATGTAGACACATTATGGACAGACTACCTTAAAATCTGCATTTTCGTAACCTTTAGGTGAGAAAATGCAAGGTCTGTCCACAAAGTAACCGACTTTGTGGACAGACACTAATTAATTCAATCGGCTAAAATTCAAGGGGGAAAAATGAAAATTCGAACGAAACTGACGGCGATCAATGTTTTTGTTACGGTTGCGCTTATTACCCTTATTACCGTAGTGATATTGAACAGATCGGCGGCGCTTCAGCAGGAGGCGGCGCTGGAAAACCTGGAGAATATGTCCGCTTCTATCGCGAACGAGATAGCCCTGGAGTCCGGGGCCTGTGTATATATGTTGAACGCCACCGCCGTTATCTCTTGTTACGACGAGGCCGTACCACTGGAAATGCGCCGGGGCGTTTTACAGAAAAATCTGGCCATACTGGTGGCCGGGATGCCTGAGTTCATCGCGGCCTATGCGGTGTGGCCTCCCAACGCCTTTGACGGCGCGGACGCCCTGTACGCGGGCACACCGGGGGCCACCGAAAGCGGGCAACTCTCGTTTTTAGTTACCAAGGCTTCGGGAGCCCTAGAATTTAAGACCTGTGACCGCCCCCAGGATGTCCTGGCCACAATTCACGGGCCGGGAATGATACTTACCACTCCTACCTTGTCTATGGTGAACGGCGTTCAGAAATTTACGATAAACATCGGGATCCCCTTCGCCCTGGGCGAAAACCAGCCGGGCTTTCTGGCGTTCCAGGTGGGGCTGGACGGAACCCAGGCCATAACCGAAAAAATAAACCCCTACGGCTCGGGGCGGCTTGCGGTTTACAACAACGAAGGTGTCATAGCCGGTCATTACGATGCCGGGAGGGTCGGTGCGGACTTTCGCGAAGCCGACGCGGGTATTCTTGGGCCCGAAGGGATCGCAGCGGTGGAAGCCTCCCTCAATAGCGGTGAGGGTAGGGCCCTTACCTACCGGGGTAGCGCTATAGCCGTATACCCCTTTGTTACCTTGGGTTCCCCTGCTTGGGTTATGGTGAGTTTTGTGCCCCTTGACGCGGTACTGGCGCCGGTGAATACCATGATCCGGTTCAGCATCATCTTTGTGGCAGTGGCGGGAATAGTAGCGGCCCTCATCATCTCCTTTATCGCTGGCCGGTTCGCCAGGCGTATCGTGCGCGTCGGGGAGGCGGTGCGGACCATCGCCAAAGGGGACTTTACCCGGCAGATAACCGTGCGGGCCCATGACGAGATAGGTGCTATGGAAGCGGACTTCAACGAAACCCTCCAAAAGGTCAGCGGGATGATCCTGAATATCAAGGAGCACGCGGCGCGGCTTTCCAAAATAGGCGCTGAACTATCCGTCAATATGTCCAATACTGCCCCCCATGTGGAGGGGATCAACTCCGCCACGGGCAGCGTTAAACAGCAGGTGAGTAACCAGGCCGAAAAGATAACCCAGACCATCTCCACCATGCACGCGATAATAGCCAGCATAGAGGAGCTTAATCAGCATATCGAGACCCAGGCCCAAAGTATAAACCAGTCTTCTGCCGCCATAGAACAGATGCTGGCGAATATCGCTTCGGTTACCCAGACTCTGGTACAGAACGATAACAATGTGAAGAACCTCGCCGCCGCCTCCGACACGGGACGGGCGGGCTTGCAGGAGGTATCCACCGACATACAGGAGATTGCCCGGGAGTCCGAAGGATTGCTTGAGATAACGGCGGTGATGGATAATATCGCCAGCCAAACCAACCTGCTTTCGATGAACGCCGCCATTGAAGCCGCCCATGCCGGGGAGACCGGGAAGGGGTTTGCGGTGGTGGCCGATGAAATCAGGAAACTGGCGGAGTCCTCCGGTGAACAGTCCAAGACCATCTCCACAGTGCTCAAGAAGATAAAGGATTCCATAGACCGGATATCTCGATCCACCGATGGGGTGATAAACCGGTTTGAGGCGATCAACCAGAACGTCAAGACCGTGTCCGAACAGGAAGCGAATATCCGCAGTTCCATGGAGGAGCAGGGGATGGGTAGTAAGCAGATCCTGGAGTATATTTCCCAATTGAACGAGATAACCCGGACCATCAAGGACGATTGTGAGCATATGCGGGCCCGCAGCGGCGATGTTATTGAAGAGAGCCGGAACCTTGAGCACTTGACCGAGGAGATTTCGTTGAACATGAACGGTATGTCCGACCGGGCGGATAGAATCAGCGCCGCAGTACAGCGGGTTGACGATCTGAGTGGGGAGAACAAGCGGCATATTGACGTGCTGTCCGGTGAAATCCACAAGTTCAAAACCGGCAAGGAATGACCGCAGGAAACATTTCTGTGGGCCTGACGAGTTCCGGAGCGGACCGTAAATGCTACAAATGAGCCTCCGTGGAGCAGAGCGTGCAAACATAGTTTGCGACGGGGTATTAAACCAGGCTTTTGAATAAAATCCAGCTGAAAGGTATAGATGCCTCATATCTAAAAATCCAGCCCAAATTACAATGGATTCAACGCCCGATAAGCGGCAACTAACCAGGAAACATCATCCTGCCATGCTCGACCTCAAAGGTACTGCTAGTCTTAACGAGAGGACAGGATGGGCAAAATCTGTGCCTTCAAAGTGTCGTTAACCAGCGATTACTTCACCCCTCTAATTAACAAGCGATTCGTTCACCCCCATGACGAAAATGCAAAATTTTACAGAACTCAACTTGTTTATAAAATCCTCTCAGAACTCCATACAAGGCGTAGGGTAGGATACCCGCCATTTTTGGGCTTTAAAAGTTATTTTTGTTCGTTCTGACAAAAAAGGGAAATTCTTGTTTGTAAATTTTAACGTTTTAGGGGGTGAACGATTCCCTCGTTATTGAGAGCCATTTTTTGGCTATCATTTCTCCATAGTGTCTTCTCAAAATTCTTGATAACTGAGGCTGTTCCAAAACTTCAGCTTTTGGAACAGCCTCCTTGAATTTGATAGGAAAACCGAGCTTTTTGCCGATTTTCCAAGAGCTTGTTCCGAAACTAACCGAGTTTTGGAGCAAGCTCAACCTTCTTCGCCTTTTTCGCCTTCGTGGTTAAAAATTCTAAAATATATAATAGAGTTGTTTAAAAACTTCAGTTTTTAAACAACAACCGCTTAAAAACAACAAAAAACGCAGATTTTGTTAGAAATCTGTGTTTTTTGAAAGGCTTGTGAAAGAACCAACCGGGTTCTTTCACAAGTCTAATCACTTCTTAATCCGTGGGTCAAGAATAGGGCAGAGCCGCGGGGTCTGGTTGTTTTGGTAAGGTATCTGTCCCAGGGTACATACCCTTTTTATCGCCTCAAAGGGGTTCTTAGGTATGTACCCTTCGCATACAATCAAACGCGGCCCTTTAAAGCCGCAGCCCCTGGTCCCTAAGGGACTTCTGTACCCCGCCAATATCCACCTTTTCGGGGCTGACCCCGGCCTGTACGG
>JAITBO010000056.1 GCA_031283505.1 Treponema sp.
TAGAGGCATCATTCGTTGAATTCGTTTTTCCATCAATGTTTTCACCCTCGTTTATTTGATGAAAACATTATAGCATAAGTAAACTAATTGTTCAACTTGTTTTTGAACTAATCCTAAGGGGGTGTCGAGGAATAGGATACGGAAAACGCAGAGAATCCATTGAACTGCCGTGTACCGAACGGTACGCACGGTGGTGGAGGAAACGAAGTTTCCACGAGGACGGCTACTCAAATAATGGGTAGCCTCTTACCCGATACTCGATTTAAAAATTTCCTGTAGCGAAGGGGAGAGCGCGGGACCGCCCGGAGGCGGCCCAGGTTTTCAGTAGAGAGCCTCTTTCAGGTTTTGTATATTTTGAGACATTAAGCCATAATAGTTTGCTCCCCGGTCAAAATCCCTTTTGGAAATGTTATGCACTGCATGAAGCAGTAGTTTTTTTGCTTCCGTTTCCTCACAGATTGTATCGGCGATTTTTTCGTTGGACAGTTCTATATGAAAAACTACGGGGATCTTTTCAGACCTGACCTTGTTGATCAAAAAGGCTACGGTCGCGGCGCTGGCTTCCGTTTCTGTAGAACAGCCGGGGAAGGCCGCAAAGTAACTGAGGCCATAAGCATCGGCAAAGTAACGGAAGGGGAAACGGTCGCCGAATACAAAAACTTTCCGTTTGGATCCTTTTATCATATTCTGAAAAGAAGCGTCCAGATCCGTCAATTTTGCCAGGTAGGACGCGGTATTTTTTTCATAGGCATCCGCATTAGGCGTGTCCCGTTCTTTAAGCGCATCGGCGATTTTCCGTACAATGAGTTTTGCGTTTCCGGGGGAAGTCCAGACGTGTTCGTCATATTCCGCTTCTTCTTCGTGGTCGTGGCCTGTCATTTCCGCCACGATTTCGTCCTTCGTCAACCCGGCAGGATAATAGGTCGGATAATTCACCGGATTTGTATCTTCCATAAGTTCGTCAAAACTTTTATCACTTGTATATATGTGGAAGTGTTCCGATTTGGCGGGAACAATCAGGTGATCGCTAAACATGACATACTTGGGCGCGCCCTTTGACGGATTTCCAGGAGCTTCAAATTTATAGCGTACCCAGAGACTTCCATCATCCTCAGTTATAACGCCGGTTCCTCTATACGCATATTGAGCCTTTGCCGGAACGCCGTTTTTGTAGAATGTCATAGAATCGCCGGTAATGCTGATCTTATCCATATCCGTCGTATACGCCGTTTTATACTGCTCGTAATATTCAGGGGCCGTTTTTTCGCCGCTTTCTGCCTTGTGTTTCATTACCGGATCCAGCGTTCCGTCAAGCAAATAGGGATAAACCGATTGCCAATCTCCCGCCCAATCTGTCAGGGCGCGGTCTTTGACATCTTCAATGGTAAAGTCTTCGTGCCCGTGGTCGTAGCCTTCCTCTTCGTCTTGCATACCTTCGACGACAACTTCCTCCACCACTTCCACGCAGTCCATGAGGGTGATAATTTTCATGCGGCTTGTATCTATTGATTCGAGGATGTGTTCCACCCAGGCGTCGGATTCCCCTCCCACATAAATAAAGATGTCGCAGTTTTGTATCTTGATGATGTCCTGAGGGGTCGGTTCGAAGGAGTGGCTTTCCGCGCCGGGCGGAAGCAACATGGTGAGGTTAATCCGGTCTCCGGCAATTTCGCGGACAAAATCATAGGGTGGAAAAATAGTGGCGACCACGTTTATTTTTCCATTCGGCTTTCCAGTGTCCCGCCGCCCCGCAGCCGGCAGGGCAAGAGTGATGGACGCCAACACACAAACAAAAAGAACCATTCGTTTCATACAAATAAACTCCTGTTAAGTGATCTTGTTTCAAAACTTCTGGTTTTGAAACGGGTTCTTGGAAAAAACGGTTTAAAGCCCGCTTTTTTTTAAATCCAAGGAAGCTGTTCTAAAATCTGACATTTTGAAACAGCCTCAAATTAAAAAAATTAGCAATAATCAACAACCTCGCGCTGAAGCTCTCCCGCTCAAGCGGAGAGATTTCTTGGACATTAAACCTGTCGGCACGAATAAAAAGATTGAAAAAAAGGCAGACGTCATCTGTTCATTTTTACTTTTAGCCGCACGGAATTTAAAGGAACAAGATGAAGAACGGCAAAATTCAAAACAACGATGACCGGGAGAAGATCGCCTGATGAAAAGCCCGGACGAGCGGCGGCGTTTTTAAGCTGCCGGGAAAAATTCTCCACTCTCTGCATCAGGAGGCATACGGGACAGTCTTCGCCACAACAATCATGATCCGGCTGAACAGCGATAATGGTTTCTGAAACGAGGGCGGTCATGATAAAACAAAGGAAAAGGCTTATCCAAAAGCACCTTAGTCCGCTCATGCCATGTGCTCCATGGTCTAAGTGTCGGCAATACATTTTTTGCAGGTCCCGTAAAAAACAGTTTTAAGCATATTGACCCGGAATTCATGTTTGTTGCAGAGATGTCTTTCGATTTCTTCCAGAAGGCCGCAGTCCGCATGGATGAGGCTACCGCAAATTTCACATTTCAGATGAAAATGTTCCCGGCAATTTGCCCCGTTGTCTATGTACTGATAACAAGTGCTTTTGTCTTCGTGCAGGACATATTTGCGGATCTTCCCCTGGACCGTCAGTTTTTCAAGATGCCGGTAGACGGTCGTTTGCCCGATTGCTTCTTCCGCATCCTCAAAATAGCGGACTATTTGGCTGACCGTTACATGGCCGCCCTCAAGGGATTTCAAATAATCAAGAATACATTGTCCCTGCCGAGTGCGGTAATTTACCGGACGTTTATGCGCCATAGGATTGTATCCTATCATGGCGGTTAATGTCTGTCAATATGAAAATGAATATTGTTTTCATATTATTTGCATGACAACGTGGAAAAGAGCCGGTTTCCCGCTCTTCCACAGTGACGGGGGATAAGCCATAGCTTGGCTTCGTTGCCGGGGGGGGGCTTGGACCTAACTCCATCTGGTGGATATAAAGATAAGCGGGAGATATAATCGAAGGAGAGGAAAAGATGGGAACGAAAGACAAAGAACGGCAGGTATAGCCGAAGGAATTCAAGGCCAAGGTAGTAGCGCTGGCAGAGAAGCCGGTGCGCCAGATAGCCGTAGATTTAGGGGTTAACGAAAATACCTATTACCAGTGGGCGAAGAAGGAGGTGTTCGGGAGCGGAAAAGGGCCGATGGGGAACTGATGGATTTGATTCGCCGGATACAAGAGCAGCATCACTATCAGTATGGCAGCCCTCGGGTAATGGAAACTCTGCGCCGGGACTGGGGGAAGCAGGTAAGCCGTAAGATTTGAATGCCAAAGGGAGGAAGAAGTTAATCCCCACGACCAACTCGAACCACAGACTTCCGGTCTGCGAAAATATCCTGAACCGTGAGTTTCAGGCGGGCGGAGAGAAATGAGTGTCGTCGTACAACGGTACGCTATTACCTATCTGCGTACCCTGGGAGGCTGGGTATATCTGACGGTGGTAGTTGACCTTTATGACCGGAAAGTCATTGGCTGGGCCTTCAGCGGGGACATGGAGACCGTGGACGGCAAAGATGTTGCGGGGAAGTAAGACAATCGGTGTTCATGTCTGTTGATGCGTATTATAACCGGATTCGTATACATTCGGTGCTTGGCTATGTAGCCCCTGATGTGTTTAACTGTGGGCAAGTCGCTTAACAATGTCTACCCAATGGGGTAAAGTCCAATGGGAGGCTTCCCCCTTTTACGCGGACCCTGTATCTTCAACTCTCCGACAGAAGCTTCCCGATAAGTTCCCGGTTGTCCAGGAGGGAACTCAGGGACTGGCCTTGGTGGAGGCGGGATATGGTCTGGGCAAAAAGCCTGGTGATGTTCACGCTGACGTACCATTCCCGGGTGAGGAGTTCTTCCTGATAGACGGCGTTGGTGCCGATGATGCGGTAAAAAAGTCCGTCCCGAAAGGCGGCGTCAAAATGCTCTATGGCGTTCCCGGAAAATAGGGGAAGGCTGATACCGGCTATCACCGTCTTTGCCCCCTGCTCCCTGAGGAACTGCATGGCCTTGAGGAGGGTCCCGCCTGTGCCCAGCATATCGTCGGCCATGAACACCGTCTTGTCCTGTATGTTCCCCAGGAGTTTGATCTCGGCAATGTTGTTTTCCCGGGCGTCTTTGGAAACTTTGGAGTAGTCCCGTTCTTTATAGAGGAGGGCCAGGGGTTTTTTGAAGGCCGAAGCGTAAAATTTATTCCGGTCCACCGCTCCGGTATCCGGGGAGACAACGACAAAATCGCCGCCCTGGATTTCGGCAAGCCGGGAAAGCTGCCTGATGATCTGATAGCTTGCGTGAAGGTTCTCGATACGCATGAAGTTGAATCCGTTCCCTATTTCCCGGGAATGTATGTCCAGGGTGATGATGCGGTCAACTCCCAAGGATTCCAGGATATTCCCAATGCGGCTGGCGGTAACCCCTTCCCTTCCCTTTTTCTTATGCTGCCGGGAATAGGGATAAACCGGCGTCACCAAAGTGATGCGATCCGATCCGGCCTGCTTTACCGCGTCAACGGTTACCAGGATGGTCATAAGGTGATCGTTCACCGTAAGGTTTTTCTTAACGGAGCCATCGTTAAAACTCAGGGGATAGTGGTTTTCGGGGTCCTGGACGATATAGACATCTTTGCCCCGTATGGATTCAAGGATTTCCGCCTTGATTTCCCCGTTGGGAAACAGGGTGAACCGGGCGGGCACTTTGAAACGAGGGGTATGGATCCCGGTTTCGTCCCGGAGGGCATCATAGATGAAGCCGACGCGGCGGGTGACCGTGTCCACATCTACGGCGTACTTCTTCGCCATATCCGATACGGACTTGCAGAATTTATGGTGATAGCTTTTTTTCAGGTGATGAATGACTTCATCAGCGAATACTTCACCCCCCGGACAAGCAAGGATGGCGAGATTTTCGAGCCCAGTATATTTCATGAGTACCTATTCATACCATAACAGCGGCTAATTTTCAAGTATCGTGATCTCGACCCGCCGGTTCCGCCGCTGGCCTTCTTCGGTCCCGTTGTCGCCCAGGGGCTGGTCCGCCCCAAATCCCCGGACTACGACGCGGTCCGCCTCCCTAATCCCCTTGTCTATAAGGTAGTCCGCCACGGCGGAAGCCCTCTCCAAAGACAGCCGCTGCCGCCCCTCCCCGGTCCCTGCCAGAGCCGTATGGCCTCCCACCAGGATGTCCCGGTCCTGGTACCTGAGGAGGATTTCCCCTATCTTGTCCAGCTTGGCGGCCTCTTCCGTCCGTAAAACGGCGGAATCGGCGTCAAACTGGATGTTTTCCAGGCTTATGGCTATCCCGTCTTCCACGACCCGCACCGATGCGTCGGCTATCCCCAGCCTGTCTATATCCCGCTCTATTTCCCCGGCAAGGCGTTCCTTATCCATTCCGAAGGACTCCAGGATCTCCGCCTCCGCGCTGCCCCGGTATTCCACGGTCCTCCCGTTGGATAGCTCGAAGATGACCCGGAACTCCTCTTCGTAAGAACGCGCCTGCCCCAGTTCAAAATCCCAGTATACCACCTGATCCGAAGCCTCTATGATGCGCCGGGGCCAGATTCTCCCCTGAGCCGCCCGGGGCTCCTCGAATACCCGGTAGGACACCGAAAAGGCGGGGTATTCCTTCCCTCGGCGGGTCCGCATCCCCAAATAGGTGTAATTCGCCGTAAAGGGAATGCGGTAGGGCCGGTCTATACCGAAGCCGTCCCGAAAATCGTGGACCTCGTGGCCTTCGGCGCTCCAGGTATCCCCCGGTTTAAGGTCCCGGGCAGGAAAGACCGGCACGTTTCTCACCACGGGCATAAAATACCCCTCGTCTATGGTGATATAGCCCTGCCTGTCCCGTTCAAACACGGACTCGTAATCCCTGGCCCACTGAAAACTCGCGCCCTCTTGCCCCACCGCCCGTTCCGCAGTCCTGAACACTCCCCGGTGTTTGGCACGACCCCCCGCTTCTTCTTCCACCGTCACAGCGATCCGGTTCAAAATCTCCGCCCTGTGGCTCAACTTCCGGTCCAGGTACACCGATTCGTTCACCGTCGAAAGGATGCGGTATCTGTCCCCGGCCTTATGCTTGTAGAAAAATTCTTCCCCCCTGGCCGGGGTGATTAAAACCAGGGCCGCCGTCCAGAGGAACACAAAAAGAGGAAGTCTCTTGCCTGAGGGGAAAGCACACATTTTATCTTAGTTTAATCCTTTCCGCAGGTATTGGCAAAGGGGCGCACGAGGGGGGCAAGACGAGCGCATATAAAAAAACGGGAAAAAGAGGTATAGTTGGCATGGTTTTCTGGGAGGGGAACTATGGAAATCGAACGATACGGGAAAGCAAAGAAAGCCTGGCTGGGCCGGTTAAGGGCAATAATAACCAGAGAAGTAGATGAGAAGTTGAAGGAAGTATGTAAAGGGATAGAAGCAAGATATGAGATAAAATTTTTGGAGATAAGAACCGAGAAGGATCATGTACACTTTCTGGTACAGAAAGTGCCAACATATAGCCCTGCATAGATAATACAAATAATAAAAAGCATAATGGCCAAGAAAATAGTAGGAGAACACGGGGACGAAAAAGTAATTACGCAATATGTGAAAAATCAGGGGAGAAATCCCGAAGAATATGAGCAATTAGAGCTGTTTTGAAAAATATCTTCAAACAACAATCTTAAAATACTCCGGAGATCTGCTCTAAATTTGACCCACAATTCAGGTATCTTTACCTGTTTTAGGAAAAATACCACGGGGTTTTGGAACCAGAGGCTCTCTGAGTTACACGGAGGAAACAAGAGAAAAATAACCGTATAATAGCCTTTTTCTCCGTGAAACTCCATGGAACCGGAGGTTGTATTTCTGTGGGTCAAGTTTAGAGCTCTGCTCTGGGGATTCTTTATTTTTACTACAATAATTTTAGGGGTGCATTACATCTTAACAGCCTGTTTACCCCTGTCATAGCGGGAAAAAGGCTTCCACAAGGAACGCACAAAGGATAGGAGCGGAATAGGTTTCGACAGGCTTGCCTGTCGAAACCTATTATAGCGGATAGCCTGGTCAGCCCCACAGGGGCTGATGCGCCCAAAATCCGCAGGTTTATATTGCCCCCGGATACTTAGGAACTGTACGGTCCCTAAGGTAATTCCACCGTCCTTTCGACAAAGGGGCTCCTGAGTTGGGCCTGGGACCGGACCCGCCATTCCCCCGCGTCCTGTCGCCGGGCGCAGGCGTCCCAGAAACGCCGGGCCGCGTTCAGCCTGCCGTTCCCGTATAAATCCACCCCCAGATAGTACATGATCTTGTAGTAGCCGGTCCCCTCAAAATAAGAAGCCAGGGCGGGCCGCCTCATCACGCCGTCAAGGAGATCATCCAGGGTGGTAAAGGTATAACCATACTGAAGCCGCAGCATTTCGTCGATGAGAATGGAATTCTGAATGAGAAAGGCGAAGACAAGATGCTCCGCCGCCCGGCTGTGCCGCCCGGAAGAACCGTAATAGAACCCCAAAAGCCGGTGAGCCTGAAGGGTCGCGGGGTTGTTGTACCGGTAAAGCGTCAGAAAACGGTCTATGCCGTCGTTTTCCACAGTCCGGGTCATGGCGGAACGGACAAAGGCGCCCGAATCCTGAGACCAGAGGCTGTCCTGTTTAAGGATTTCAAGAAGACTCTGTTCCATGAGAGTATATTCCTGCCTGATCCGGTATATATCCGCGATTTTATAGAGAATCTCCGTCTCAAATCCCGGCGTTTCAAGGAAAGAACGCTGCTCGTATGCCTTCTGGAACTGCTTCAGCGCTATGCCCAGTTCCCCTTCCATACGGTATGTCTCCCCTATCCAGTATTCCGCCTCAGGGTAGGCTTTAAGACGGACGAACTCCTCCAGGACGCTTTTGGCCGAATTGTTCAGTCTCTCCCTGGGGACCCGGTAGTAAAGCTCCTCCAGGGCGCGGGCCGCGTCTATCCACCCCCGCTCGTCAATATACCTTTCCACCAAGTCCAGGGCGTCCCCAAAGCGGCGCACTTCGGCGATGGAAAGCACGGCGATCATATCTTGTTCCATGCGGGTATACATGGCCCGCCGCTGGTTCCTGGCATCCTCAAAGGCAATGAGGGCGTTGCCGTAATCACCGTTCCGGAAATACCGCTTCCCCTGTTCCATAATGAACCAGTAGGGCCGCTCAACTTCCACCTGGGACCGGACCGGCAAGGAAGAGAGACAAAAAACCAGAAACAGCGCAAAGACTTTTCCGTTCATCTTTTCAATATATCGGATAATGGAGAAAGAAACCTAAGATCAGGAAGGGAGGGGGAAGCAAAGGGGGCTTGAAAAAGTAATTTATCCAAATATGAGCCTGTCAGGTTTTGTGTATAATTGGCAAAGTATCATCAGAACGGAACCCCTTCTTTTCCTTGACTCAATGGCTCTCCTGGTTAAACGCCAATCCCCAGTTCTTAATCGGCATCGTTCATTTCTCTCGCCGCATTCCCTATCGTCAAATATTGTATCTTGAATAGAGCCTCATCCGTCGAATATGTCGAGCGGTTGCGGAAACAAAGTTTCCGGCGTGACTTCCCGCAACTGGTAATTCAACGACTCAATCGCGTTGGTCGTATGTATCGCACGCCGTATTTCCGGAGCCTATTTAAATTATTCGCACAGAGGCCGCTCTAATGCTCATCCCGCGAACGGTATATCAGCGGGATTGGACCTAACTGCTTTTTTCCATCGAACTTAGTCCAAAGCCGGTTTCATCGGACCATAGATCAGCGCTAACCGGGTTTTTAAACCGGCTCAATAATCCGTGTTGAACTTTAGCTTGCAACCCGGGTAATCTGTGGACAAGACTTCTCAATTTATTGACAGGATGGAACAATCATGGGGATCACGATCATACCGGCGCCGGTATCGGCGGCCTGTACCGGAGGCGTTTTTCGATGCGGCGGGACACCTCTGATTGAAAGTTGCGGGGAATTTGAACAAGAAGCGGTTCTATTCAAAGAACAAATGGCCGGCGTTTTTCCCAATACCGGCGCGGGGACCAGGATCACCCTAACAAAGGTTCCTCCCCAAAAGGAAGTTCCGGCGGAAGCCTATAAGCTCCTCATAGACGCCGGCGACATTACCATTGAGGCCGCTTCTTCCGCCGGAGCGTACCACGGCCTGTAATCCCTGCGCCAGCTTTTGCTTTCACAGGAACAGGATGGAGGCGTTGCCCGCATTTTAATAGAGGATTATCCTCGTTTCCCCTGGCGCGGTTTTATGCTCGACACATCCCGGTATTTTTATTCGGTTGATTTTATCAAAAAAATCCTTGACGTTCTTTCGATGCATCATATCAATATCTTCCACTGGCATCTCAATGACGATCAGGGCTGGCGTTTACCGGTAAAAGCATATCCCCTGCTTATGGAAACCGGATCCCTGAGGCAGGACTACCGCCGCAGAGGCCGGATAATGGGGGGGCTTTTATACCCACGACGAAATCAAAGACATTATTGCCTTTGCCGCTTCCCGTCATATTGAGGTAATGCCGGAAATCGATCTGCCCGGTCATGCCAGCGCGATTCTTTCCGCATATCCGGAATTAGGCTGTACAGGCGGCCCATACCGTATGGAAGACCGCTTTGGTATCTTTGACGACGTACTCTGCGCCGGAAATGACGGTATTTGGGATTTAGCGGCTGCCGTCTTTGATACCGTTGCGGAACTATTCCCCTCAAAATACGTACATATAGGCGGAGATGAAGTACGATTTGTACGCTGGGAAGCCTGCCCGAAATGCCGGAAGCGTATGGAAGAATACGGCATAACCGCGGCGGGGGCGCTTCAAAGCCGTATCACCAAAAGGCTTGTAAATATGCTGGCGGAACGGGGAAAGACCGCCATAGGCTGGGACGAGGTACTGGAAAATACCGAATCAATAACCCTGCCAAAAGAACTGATAGCAATGTCCTGGCGTGGACGGAAAGGGGGAGACCACGCCGTCCGCCTCGGTCACCGGGTTATTATGACCCCGAACAACGAAGGATGTTACCTGGATTATAAACACCGTGACGAACCGGAAGAACCGGGGCAGTATGCCGTAGCCTCACTTGATCAGGGCTATGAGATGAACCCGGTATCTCCAAAGATGAACGAAGCGGAAGCGGCCCTCGTCCTGGGCGGACAGGGGAACCTCTGGTCGGAACTTATTTATGCGGGAAAAATCGCCGAGTACATGATCTTTCCCCGTATGTGCGCCATTGCGGAAGCCCTCTGGACGCCCCCGGCAGTAAAAGACCTTGCCGGCTTTAAGCGGCGTCTATCCGTACATCAAACGCGGCTTGAACGTTTGCATATTCTGTACCATCGGGAAGCATGACGCCCCGGCTCTGGCCGTGTATGAACGCTGCTTGTGGTGCAGCAACTTTACATTAAGATTTGGGCGCATCAGGCCCTGCGGCCTGACCGGGCTATCGTTTCAATCTTTTTTGCCTGCCCCTGGCAGGCAAAAAAGGATTTCCGCTCTATCCCTTGCGCGGTTCTGCGTTAATAGGGACATATCCCTTTTTGTGAGAAACCTCACATTTTCATTGCTGTCTGAACACTAGCAGGCCGATTAGACTAAAAGGCAGGATATATCAATTACCGCAAAACATATACGATAAGGGAAATCTCTTATCGTATATCGTTTTGTGCCTAAAGCAGGCATATTGAGAAGAAAAACCACAGAGTTGCACGGAGTAACACGGAGTTTTTGTTACAAAATCAGGATTTTCCTCTTTCTCCGTGTCCTCCGCAGTTTAATTTTTTTTCTTCATAACTCCTGTTACGCAGGAAGAATATTATGAACCACTAATCACACCGGTCCGATGAGGTTCGTGGTTAAATTTCTTCAAAACCTGGCTCCGGTACATAAGGTGAGTTAGGCCTGGAACCGGTTGAAATACTGATAGCGGCTGGTGAGTTTGATCTTTATAAATTCCAGACTAACCGATGGTTATGTGCAGGGTCTTCAGGGAGCCAGTATTTTCAATATTGTTTCCGGTAATGCCACCAGGTCCCAGGCTCTA
>JAITBO010000007.1 GCA_031283505.1 Treponema sp.
CGGCTGCGGCCCGTGTTGATGACCACCCTGACGACGATTCTGGGATTGATACCCATGGCGTTTTTCCCCGGAAAATCTTCCATGATGATCCAGCCCATAGGACTGACCGTCATAGGCGGACTGACCTCCTCCACCTTTATTACGCTGTTCTTTATTCCCGTCATGTATTCGTTCATAAACGAACACCGGGGAAAACTAAAGGCCGTATAAAAAAGAAATAAAAAAGGAAACGAACAAGACTAATGGTAAACCATCCGGTACTGACATTTTGAAACGGCCTCATTCTTCTTCGCCATTTTTTGAGTATCCCTGCCCTGCCCGTACTCTTTACCCCTTCATTAATTGCGGATAAACTTTAACAAGCAGGTAAGGAAATGATGGATTCTACAAAGACTTTACTCTCGTGCATCAACGATCCCGCCGCGTTTTGGGAGGATCGGATTAGGGCGCTGAAAACCTGGGAAGCGGAACAGCCGGTCCCGCCGCCATCCGGGGAAGTAAACAACCATATTCATACGATTTACAGCTTTAGCCCCTATACTCCTGCTATGGCGGCCCTGCGCAGCCGGGAAGCGGGGCTTGGGGCGGCGGGTTCGGTGGACCACGACTCTATTGCCGCAGCGGAGGAGATGGTTGCGGCCTGCGCCGTCCTGGGCATAGGGGGCTGTTCCGGGTTCGAGGTCCGGGTAAGCTTTAAAAACGGCGCGGACGGCGGGCCGGGGCTTTTCGCGGACAGGAAGATCAACAACCCCGATTCGGCAGGGATCGCTTACATGACCGTCCAGGGGGTGCCTGAATCGGCTGTTCCCCTGGTGGCGGAATTCCTGCGGCCCATACGGGAGGAGCGGCTGCTCCGTACCAGGGCCATGACGGAAAGCGCCAATGTCATCCTTAAAGAGGCGGGACTTGGGGAGATCGATTTTGAAAGGGATATACGCGGCCGCTCCCGGTTTGACTACGGCGGGGGTATCACCGAACGGCACCTCCTGGCAGCCGTGGCGGAGGTCTTTATCAAAAAATACGGGAAGGGCCCGGACCTGGTTTCCGCCCTGGAAGGCAAGCTGGGTGTAAAGCCGCCTCCCAAAATCGCGGCGTTGCTCTCGGAGGGCGAAAACGTTCATTATTTATACGATTTGCTGGGAATACTAAAGTCCGCCTTCCTCCCCCGCATATTCATTCAGCCCGGAGAGAAAGAGTGTGTTCCCGCCCGGCAGGTGACGGCCTTTGCCGCCGGTATAGGGGCTATCCCCGCCTACGCATACCTGGGGGATGTAGGGGAGTCGCCCACAGGGGACAAAAAGGCCGAACGCTTTGAGGACGCATTTCTGGAGACCCTCTTTGAAGAGCTTTTCCGCCTGGGTTACCGGGCCGTTGCGTATATGCCGCCCCGGAACACGGAAGAACAACTCCGCCGGGTTCAGCGGCTTTGTGCGGAATGGGGTTTTATGGAAATATCCGGCGTGGACATCAACAGTTCCCGCCAGTCTTTCAACTGCCCCGAAGTCCTGCTCCCGCCCTTCCGCCACCTGATAGACACCACCTGGGCCCTCATCGCCCATGAACGGCTAAGTTCCGTGGACAAGAGATTTGGCCTCTTTGCCCCGGACAATCCCCTGGCGGCGATAAGCCTGGCGGAAAGGCTGGCGGTCTATGCCGGGGTAGGACGGCGCCCTGATTTACGAGATAAAACGTCTTGTTATACCATAATTGATGATATAAGAAAGGGAAAGTAAGGAGAATTATCTATGAACAACCAAGGAGAACATCAAAGCCTGGCCGCCATCATCCGGGGATTGTACCTGGCCGCCACGGGAAAATCCTGGGTAGTCTGTCAGGATTTCCGGGGAGCCCCGGAATCCCTGTCGATTCCCCGGGAGGCGATTGTCGTGGATATTGCCCCGGCGGGGGATCAGGCGCCTTCATCGTTCCGTTTTGATGAGGCGGCGGCGAAGATACTCCACGAAGCCTTTACAGCCTGGGAATTCGAGCGGGCGCCCTCAGGGGTGGAGGCGGTCACCAAGACGCCGCGGGTACGGAATTTTCCTTCCTGCATGGCGGTAAAAAACGGCGACTCTACGGAGGACCTGTATTGGATAGACCGGGACTTGGATGCCGTGCGGAAACGCATGGCGGAAGGGGACGGAGCCCTTCTGGAAGTGGTCAGGGACCAGCTTTCTCTGATGGAAGAACAGGCTTTGAGTTCGGGACTGGACGCCGCCGGTCGTTCAAATGTGGTTAAAGGCCGTATCGCCGTGGTTACCGGAGGCGCCCAGGGTTTTGGGGAGGAGATAGTCCGGGGGCTCGCCGCATCGGGGGCTTTGGTGTTCATCGCCGACCTCAACATAGAAGGTGCGGAAAAGCTGGCCAGAGGGATCAACGCCGCCGAAAAGCGTACCGCCGCCGTGCCGGTGGCGGTCAACGTTGCGGACGAGGCCTCGGTAGAAGCCCTTTTTCGGACCATACGGGAAACCGCCGGGGGACTGGACCTCTGTATCAGCAACGCCGGGGTACTCCGGGCCGGCAGCGTTTTGGAACAGGATTTGGAGGACTTTAAATTTGTCACGGACATCAACTACACCGGGTACTTCATCATGGTGAAACATACGGCCAGGCTTTTCAAACAACAGCACCTTACCGCCTCTGCCTGGAAGACCGACATTATCCAGATCAACTCCAAATCGGGGCTTGAAGGTTCCAACAAAAACGGGGCCTATGCGGGGGGTAAATTCGGCGGCATAGGGCTTACCGCCAGCTTTGCCCTGGAACTGATAGCTTATAATATCAAGGTGAACGCCATCTGTCCGGGGAATTTTCTGGACGGCCCCCTGTGGTCCGACCCGGAAAAGGGCCTTTTTGTGCAGTACCTCAAGGCGGGCAAAGTGCCGGGAGCCAAGAGTATCGCCGATGTAAAGACTTTTTACGAGGCAAAGGTTCCCATGAGGCGGGGCTGTACCGGCGCGGACGTGATGCGGGCCGTCTATTATATCGTGGAACAGGAATACGAAACCGGCCAGGCTCTTCCGGTTACCGGGGGCCAGGTGATGTTACACTAGGAGTTTGTTGAACTTGAAGCGCAACAAACTGCCAGGAACTGTGTCCGCTGAAATCCGGGTTCCGTTAAGGGCCGGGTAAGGGGGGCGTTGCGGGGGGCCTCCCCCGCAGAGGGGGGAGGCGGAAGACTGCGGCTTGCGAAGCAAGCCGCTTGGCTGGAGGCAGGGGGGAGACTTCCCCCCCTTTAATGTATCCGGTCTTCAATTAAAGCTGATTTTGAAGGAGTGTCTCTATGGCAAACACAAGATTGACGGTAAAGCAGAAACTGGGGTTCGGCATCTTTGACCTGGGGGGGAATATGCTTTTTACCCTTATGGGGTTCTGGTGCCTGAAATACCTGACCGATGTCGTGGGTATCGCGGCTGCCTGGGCGGGTATCGCGGTTATGGCGGGGAAGATATGGGACGCGGTGACCGATCCCGCCATGGGCTATATCTCCGACCGAACCTTGTCCCGCTGGGGCAGAAGGCGGCCCTATCTCCTTTTTGGGGCTGTCCCCATGATGCTGGCCATGTGGCTCTTTTTTACCGTCCCCGGAATCGCAAACCCGGCGCTCCTGGTCGTCTGGGCGATGTTGACCCTGATGCTTCTCAACACGGCGTCCACGGTGATCAACATCCCCTACTCTTCCCTGACCCCGGAACTCACCGACGACTACCACGAGCGGAGTACCCTGAACGGCTACCGTTTCGGCTGCGCGGTGTTCGGTACGATTGCCGGGGCTGCGGCGGTGCTGCCCCTGACGGAGGTCTTTCCCACGGAACGCCTGGGCTGGTCCATGATGGGCCTCATCCTGGGGACGGTGATGGCTCTGGTCACCCTCCTCACCTTCTTCGGCACGAAGGAAAAACCCCATACCAAAGCGGACTTACCCACCCAGGGGTTCTTTTCCACTTATAAGGAAGTGTTTCGCAACCGGCCTTATGTGCGGCTTATCATCACCTACGCCCTGAACCTGACGGGCCTGACCTTTCTCCAGAGCATCCTGGCCTATTACACCGAATACATATACGGACGGCCCGACATCACCCCCCTGGTGATGATGATACTCCTGGTGACCGCCATGGTTTTTATTCCTGTTTCCGTGCTGGTGTCCAGGAAGATAGGGAAGAAGCGGACCTACCAGATATGCTTCCTGGTTCTCTCCAGCGCGTGCCTGGCCATCTTCTTTTTGGGCCATATCCTGGGGCCGGCATTCTTTCTCCCCTTTATGATCTACGCGGGTATAGGCGTGGGGTTCGGCTACGTGGCGCCCTTTGCCATGGTGCCTGACACCATTGAATACGACGCGGTTACCTCCGGGGAGCGGAAGGAAGGGGCGTACTACGGTATGTGGACCTTCATCTCAAAGCTGGGGACCAGCCTTTCGGTGTTTATCTCCGGCCTGATACTTTCCGCCGGGGGCTACATAGCCAACCAGGTCCAGAGCGAAAGCGCGATTAGGGCGATCAAGCTCATCATAGGGCCTATCCCCGCCCTGATCCTCCTGGGGGCGCTGGTGGTTATCAACGGCTATCCCCTGGACGAAAAGACCTACAAGGAGCTGCTGGAAAAAGAGGGGAAGTGAGTTTTGCAAAGCGAAACTTCCGGCGGATTTTACTTTGGAATTTGGGTACGCCAGCCTCCGCGGGGCTGGCGCAATACCCTCCGAGGCCGGCGGACTATGGTCCGGCAAAATGCGACAAGCCCCATCCTTCACCGACAGGGCATCCTCTCCAAGACCCGGCGCGGCTTTGGGGGACTTTGTCAAAAGCTGAGACTCCAAATATCCGACAAGCTCCAGTCTGTGATACGGTATAGGTTGAATCGATACCAGCCCCACCCAAAAAGGCCGCGCCACTGGGCCTGAGCTTTCGGGGGCAGCACAAAATCACTCGGATTTCCATCACTATCTTTTTCTGAAACGATAAGCCATGCGCTCTTCCCCTGGAACCTTTCGCTGTCGGATAAGGTTTCATAGGCTATACGGGTATTGCCAAACAAGGCCTAGGCTTCACCGAAAAAAATTGCATCAAAAAGTTTCCCTATCTTTTCTGATTGATAGGCATACTGGCGCCCCGGAAACAGGCAGGCGCTAACCCCTGCCATGTGTAGTTCTTGGGAGGGGAATATAAAGAGATCCTCCGGCTGTATCTGTTCTGACAGATAGGTATAAAACTGGTTGCTCTTAGCGCCAGCACAGTTTGTCATATTACACTCCTTTTTGAATAATTACTTTATTTGTATTAGTCTTGTATTAGATTCCTTGTATTGAGAAAAGAATGTATCATAATCAGGCAGGTGTTCCCAGTCCAGATAAATATATACCTGTTCAGATTGATCAATTTTTGAATGTTGTTCTGTTCGTAATGGCCAAGTTGGCCTAATCACAAGTAAATCCGGGCGGATAAAATTAACATAACTTTCTTTAGGCCCCCAATTTGTAATAACGAGGGACCCCGATGGAACAGATGAAAGTTCTTTGATAATATTGGCGCGTATATTACTGTATCCATTAATACCTCCTTCATGTTTATAAAGTATGCGGGCTGCAGGTAAAGAATAAGAAAAAAGAGAGGCAGAAATAACTGCAAGAAGTATATATTTTAAAAAAGTAGAATTTATTTTGTATACCCATACGTCTTTATATTTTAAGATTATTTGGATTATACTTAGAAAAAAGAGTGCAGATGCCGGAAATAACAAGCGAT
>JAITBO010000211.1 GCA_031283505.1 Treponema sp.
GGGTTATACCCAGAAGTTTTCCCGTTTCCTCCAGGGTCAAGGGGCCCTGGCCGAGCAGACCGAAGCGAAGTTGGATGATCTTCATTTCCCGTTCCGAAAGCTGGGACAGAATATTCTCTATGGTTTCCTGAAGGGTCATGGAGAAAACCATTTCAAAGGGTTCTTCCATGTTGTCGTCTTTGATAAGGTCCGCCAGCCGGGTCAGGTTGCCGTCGTCAACGATAGTATCCAGGCTGGTGGTTTCCTGAGAGAGTTTCACGATTTCCTTGACCTTGGGGAGGGGTATCCCCAGGTATTCGGATAATTCTTCCTCGCTGGGATCCCGGCCCAAGTCCTGGGTAAGCTGTTTTGCCACAAAATAACACTTTTTGATGGTATTCAGCATATGGATGGGGATACGGATCACCCGCCCCTTGTCGGCAATGCTCTTGATGATAGCTTGACGTATCCACCAGGTTCCGTAAGTGGAAAACCGGCAGCCCCGGGTATAATCGAAACGTCCCACCGCCTCTATAAGGCCGATATTCCCTTCGTCAATAAGGTCCAAAAGGGAAAGCCCTCGGTGCTGGTAGTTCTTGGCAATGGAAACCACCAGGCGGAGATTGGAGTTGATCATCCGGTTTTTAAACAGAAGAAGCGCTCTCTCGATGGCGGCCTTTTCCAAAAGATAAACTTCCTCATGCTCCTGATCAGCGTACAGGGATTCAAGTTCCCGCAGGCGCTTCCGATATGCGACGATCTTTTCTCCGATGATCTGTTCTTCCTGGACTGTCAGGAGGGGAAATTTGGAGATTTGCTTAAAATAGAGAGCCAGGGGATCCGTTTCCTTTTGCGGCTTTATTTTTCTGGTATTTTTTACAGAACGAACATCCGCTATTTTTTTCTTTATCCGGATCTTCTCTGTTCCTGTTCTATCCATCTGATTTGAGGCTCCTTTCTTCCTGCTGCCCAGCTTTACCCGGTCCGGCGTCTCAATGTACATCGTTTTTGACATAATACCACCTCGTTTGTTTTTTTATTTTTTCCGCAAAAGAACCCGCGAAGCGCAACCCCGCGCCGTCTTAAGCATTAGGAACTGAGGCTGTTCCAAAAACGTGCGCGTTTAGCGCACAGTCAATTAGTTTTAGAACAGGCTCATACAATTAAGGAAATAGCATGACCAAACAGTCATGTTATTTCTGTACAGTCCCTTACCGCATTTCATCGGCTACCCGTCATTAAGAAAAAATTGATAACTCCGGGGATATCCGCGCCTCATTCAGCTTAACAAGCCTTAAGCCCGGGGCGCTTTTGCGGGATCAATCGGGTTGTTGCTCCGGTAAACCAGAAAAAACAACTGAGGTTTTGATGATACCCCATCGATTCCCAGCTTGCCAAGTTCCATCCCCGGTACGACCTGGTCCCCTTCTTTCACCGACAAACTTTCACATCCGCCGTATACGTATAAATACCCTCCCGGCGCTTGAACGATAATAACCTTACCAAAACCCCGGTAAGGTCCCGCAGAGACTACGGTTCCCTGGGCTAGGTTTTTAACGGATTCGGACCGTTCTCCCAAAAGCGCCACGCCGCTCAGTTTCCCGATCAGGTACTGAACCTCTTTCGCGTTGACCGGCCACTTGACGGCGGCGTCCACCTTCCTCACTTCAGTAGGCCGAGGCATTGTCCCGTTTCCGGCAGCCGTCCTTCCTTCTGCGCCCACAGTTACGCCGGATCCGCCCGAAACATCAGGCACGGCCCGGGAACCGGCGGCGGTCACCCCGCCTTGGGGAATACGCAGCCAGTCGCCGGCTTTCAGCACGTAATCTTCCGTCAAGTTGTTGGCGGCCCTAAGAGCCTGAACAGTGAGCCCATACCGCCGGGCGATTCCGTAAAAGGCCTCACCTCTGACAACCTGATAGTAAATTATCCCGGTTTCCGTATTTACCGTCCCAGCCGTTTCGATGATCGGAACCGCCTGGTCCGCCGTTTCCGTTTTTCGGGGTATTTTGATCCGCTGGCCTGCTTGAACCTTTCCGGGGTCCGTGATCCCATTCAGGTCCAAAATATCCTGAACCGTAACTCCGTTGGAGCGGGCTATTGAAAAAATCGTTTCCCCCTTTTGTATGATATAATCTGCGTTCTGGGCATAAACCGCCAAAACCGCAGCGCATAAAAGGAGGCAAAAAAGACGATAACGGATATTCATATTGGTAAATTATCGGCATTTTTACCTGTTTCTTATACTGGAATTTTTATACATCGAAAACATCCGTAAAACAAGAGGTGTTACAGCCGCCGCAGCCGATAATTTTTAAGTAATCATAATATACTACCAAAATTCGGATTTTACACAAAAGAGAGAGGTTTATTATATTCATCCGTATATATGGCGAACATACATAGCGCTTTAACCGCCAGGGAAAAAACGTGTTTTTTGAGGTTGTCCCAAACCTGAAGTTTTGGGACAACCTCTTTTTGCAATTTTTTACGGGCAGAGGGCAGCCGTCCCGGCTGAGGTGAATTTTCCTGTTCGGGTTAATATCTGATCCTGTTCCAAAACTAATTGACTGTGCGCTAAACGCGCACGGTTTTGGAACAGCCTCATAATCTATGCGTTTATCCTGATCATCCTTCCAATGACTTGGAAAAACTATTCAAGATACTCTATGATTGTAGTAAGATAATAGACTTGTTCAAGAACCCGGTTGGTTCTCGAACAAGTCCTGCAAAATGCTCTGCATTTTGCCATTTTTAAGTGGTCGTTGTTCAGAAACTGTAGTTTCTGAGCTACTCTAATTAGAGTCTGTCCTTAATGTAGACACATTATTGTCAGACTACCTTAAAATCTGCATTTTCGTAACCTTTAGGTGAAAAAATACAAGGCCTGTCCACAAAGTACCCGACTTTGTGGACAGACCACCTTGAAACCCGCATTTTCGCAGCTTTTAGGCGAGAAAATGCAAGGTCTGTCCGCAAAGTAACCGACTTTGTGGACAGACTCTAATTAAGATTAAGGAAAGAAGTTTCATGGCGGAAAGCGCGTATGTCCGGCCCAGTTGGGATGAATATTTTATGGAAGTCTGTGACGCCATTGCGAAACGGGCAACCTGCGACCGGGGGCGATCCGGATGCGTCATTGCCAAGGATAACCAACTCCTGGTAACCGGTTATGTGGGAGCCCCTGCGGGACTTCCCCATTGCGACGAAGCGGGCCACCAGCTAAAAAAAATGCTCCATGAGGACGGAAGCGTTACCACCCATTGCGTCAGAACTGTTCACGCGGAACAAAACGCGATATGCCAGGCGGCAAAACGGGGAATCGCCGTTGCGGGCGGGACCCTCTACTGCCGGATGACCCCCTGCCGGACCTGCGCCATGCTCATCATCAACTGCGGCATTGTGAGGGTCGTGTGCCAGCGGCGCTACCATGACGGGGCCGATTCGGAAGAGATGTTTAAAAAAGCCGGAATTCTGCTGGAATATATTCATGAAGAAGTCCAGCAGTACGACAGGCAATAGGCGGCAACGCGGGTACGGATGTTGGGGCTGTTCCAAAGCCGGCCGGCTCCGGCTCCCTTTAGGTTTCCCGGGCGATCCGGTATTTAATGTAAATTTCTTCGAGGGTTCTGTACGGGCCGGGGGCGGAAATCTTTTTTCGGAACAGGGCGGCGTCCCGGCGATCAACATAAAAATCGTATATGGCCCGGAAATCCGATCCGGTAACAATGGCGTAGGCAGGCTGGCCGCCCAGATAAGAGCGGACTTCATCGCGGCTGACCGCCGAAACGCCGAATTTGGAAAGCCTGGAACGGACCTCGTTGATTTCCTCAAAAGAAAGGCCAAAAAGAAATTCTTCCAGCGCCCAGCGGGTTTCATTAACCCCGCTCTGGTCCACCAGAAATTCATTCCAGTCTTTTTCCAGATCTATGGTGATGCGGAGAAGTTCGCTGGAGCCGTCCATGGTTCCAAAGCTGGGAGGCGCGGAGTCTCTGGCGGTCCAAAGAGCTTCCAGGGCGGGCATGTGGCGCACGGAAAGGGGATCGGAACCGCTGTCCCAAAGGGTTATGAGGTCGTTGGCGATGCGGCTTTTTGTTTCCAGATTGAATCCCGGATCTTCCAGGCAGGAAAAATAGACTTCTTCGGTCATCAGGTTATGGACAATCGAAAAGATCACCCGCCGCAGGGGATGATAGAATTCATCCTGTCCCTGAACCAGCAGGAGCAAAAGCGAGAAAGCCTGGAATTTAGCTACCATAAAGCTGCGGGTCATTACCACCCGCGACGGTATATGCAGCAAATGAGATGAAGCGGCAAAAGAACAAAGAGCCTCGATTAATTTTTGCTCATCCCTGACAACTCCCCGGAGCATCCGGGATTCCCTCACCGACGGGTATTCGGAAATTGTCCTTCCCAGATTTTGCAGACAGACAAACTGGT
>JAITBO010000247.1 GCA_031283505.1 Treponema sp.
CCAGGGGCTGTTTCACCGGACTATAGCACTAACCGGGTTTTGAAACAGCCTTGAGCCGTAGGCTCTTGCAGTTTTTTAGGCTTTCAGCCTGCGAATCGAAGGTTCGACAAAACTGCAAATTTCAAAGTTGCTTTTCCAAAGCTGAAGTTTTGGGAAAGCCTCCTGCTAATCACAATTTTTTTTATGTTGACAAAAGGGCGTAGTATATTCTTTCAGGCGGAAGCGCTTCAAAGGCAGTTAAAAAAGTAATTAAAAAAAGCAGTTAAAAAATTGAAGCAAAATAAATGAACAACTTATGAAATTAAAGGGCAAAAACCATTTTGCCGTATTCTTTATGTATTTATTTATATACAGTCCACGGATTATCCGCTCATGATAGAATGACTTAAAATACAACAGAAAACATACCAATTTGAGGGCGCACTGGCTATGCAACATTAGAAACCGCCCCCATCAAAAGAGGAGAGCAAACATGATTATCGGACTTGTAAAAGAAATTAAACCCCAGGAATCCCGGGTCGGCCTTACGCCGAATGGGGTGGCCGCTTATAAAGCGGCAGGACACCGGGTACTCGTGGAAACCCATGCCGGAGAAGGTTCGGGTTTCGCCGACGAAGAGTACCGGAACGCGGGGGGAGAGCTCCTGGATTCCGCAAAGGCCGTTTGGGATGCTTCCCAGATGATCGTTAAAGTCAAAGAGCCGATTACCCCGGAGTATCCCTTTCTGAGAGAAGGCCTGATTCTCTACACCTATCTGCATCTGGCCGCAGACAGACCCCTTACTGACGCGCTGCTCAAGGCGAAGACCAAGGGCGTCGCCTACGAAACCATCACCGACGAACACAACGGGCTTCCCTGTCTTACGCCCATGAGCCAAATCGCCGGAAGAATGGCCGTCGCAGAAGGGGCCAAGTACCTTGAAACGACTTACGGTGGCCGGGGAATGCTTCTGGCAGGGGTGCCGGGGGTGGAAAAGGGCAAGGTCGTCATTCTGGGCGGCGGGACCGTCGGGACCGAAGCCTGCAAGATCGCGGTGGGTCTGGGCGCCGATGTGGTCATCATGGATGTCAACCTGCGGCGTCTTGCCGCCCTTGACGATCTGTTCGGCAGCAGAATCCATACCCTGTACAGTACCACGGAAAACATCAGGGCTTCCATCGCTTCGGCGGACGTGGTGGTCGGAGCGGTTTTGATCCCCGGAAAAAAAGCGCCCCGTCTGGTAACGAAGGCCGATCTCGCTCTGATGAAAAAAGGCAGCGTACTGGTGGATGTGGCGGTGGATCAGGGCGGCTGCTTTGAAACCACAAAAGCTACCACCCACGAAAATCCCGTATTTGTCGTTGACGGCGTTGTGCATTACTGCGTGGCCAATATGCCTGGTGCGGTCGCCCGGACCTCGACACTGGCCTTGACCAACGCCACTCTTGCGCCGGGTCTTAAGATAGCAAACCACGGGCTTGAAGAAGTGATTGCCAATGACCGGCATCTGGCGAACGGCGTCAACACCTACAAGGGACACTGCACTTTCGCCGGGGTCGCCGAAGCTTTCGGTATTCCTTATGTTCCCGCAGCGGAACTTATTTAATGTGGAAGAGGAGTTGAATTATGGAAAACATCAAAGTAATCATTTGGGGTTTGGGCTCTATGGGTTCCGGCATGGCAGAAATGCTGCTGGAAAAAAAGGGAGTCGATATTGTAGGCGTCGCCGGACGACCGGGAAAAACGGGCAAGAGCATATACGAATTCCTGTCGGTGGAACGGGGTGGCCGTCCCGATATCATCATCGGTTCCCCCGAAGAAGTAATCCGGGAGAAGGCCGCAGATGTGGTGCTTCTTTGTACGGATTCTTTCACCGCGAAGGCTTTTGACAAGATCAAATTCATCCTTGAAAAAAAGATAAACTGCGTCACCATCGCCGAGGAGATGGCCTATCCCCTGGCCCAGCAGCCGGAGCTGACAAAACAGCTTGACGAAATCGCCAAGGCAAACGGCGTCTCCGTAGTAGGTACGGGTATAAATCCGGGGCTCATTATGGACCTTTTGGTGATCATCATGACGGGTTGCTGCGAACGGGTGGATCATATCGTGTCTCGGCGGGTAAACAGTCTTTCTCCCTTCGGACCGGTGGTCATGAAAGAACAGGGCATAGGCATTACGCCGGAAGAATTCCGGGAAGGGGTCAAAACGGGACGCCTCTCCGGGCATATCGGCTTCAGCGAATCCATCTCCATGATCGCCGACGCCCTGGGCTGGAAGGTCTCCGACATCAAAACGAGCATGGAACCCATCATTACCGATGTGGACCGCAAATCGCCCTACGGTTTCGCCAAGGCGGGGAACGCCGCAGGCTGTTCCATGAAAGGTTTCGGCTATGTTGACGGGGAACTGAAAATCGAAATGGATCATCCCCAGCAGATCGAGCCTGAACAGGTGGGCGTCAAGACCGGCGATTATGTGATCATCAAGGGCAAACCGGACATCAACATGGTGAATTCCCCGGAAGTTCCCGGCGGCATCGGTACCATCGCCATGGCGGTCAATATGATTCCCCATATCATCAACGCCCGGCCCGGACTGCACACAATGATCACCTTGCCCGTACCCCGGGCCATCATGGGGGATATGCGGGACATGGTTTGTGAAGAAGCGCGGGTAATCTCATGAAACTCCGTTCCATGTTGAAACTCCGTTCCATGCTGAAACTTCGTTTTATGTTCGATTGTACAAAGCGGCCAAATGGCCGCTTGGGATGGGGGTTAAAATGATTGCCAAGGATTCCTGGGTGCTGATACACCGGAATATCCTGGAGCCCTCCGAACGGGCGCCCCAAGTTCCCGGGGACACCAAAAAGGTCCCCCTGGAAATGTGGGTCAAGGGAAACCTCCTGGCGGACGCGGAAATCGGGGTGGAGGCGGAGGTGATTACCCGCACGGGCAGGCGGGAACGGGGAATCCTGCTTGAAGTCAACCCCACCTATACCCACGGGTTCGGCGATTTTGTGCCGGAACTTTTGGAGATAAGCCGGCAGGTTCGGGCTGTCGTTTTTGAGGGGGAAAAGCCGTGAGTGAAAAGAAAAACGATTACGCCTCCGTGATGGCCCGCAAGGGCGAAATCATGAAGGCTTCCGTAGGCATTGATTACAGTGTCTTTGAGAGCGGCTCCATTGCCTTTGACTACGAACGGATGATGAAGGAAACCGGCTATTCTCTGGAGGATATGCGGAAGATCCAGGGTGCGGTTCATGTGGGCAACACCCCGGTGTTGGAACTGCGGAACCTGACCACCCTGGCACGTAAATGCGCAAAGTCCGGCTTTGGGGCGCGGATCTTCATCAAGGACGAAGCCTGCAATCCTTCCGGGAGCTTCAAGGCCCGGCGGGCGGCGATCTCCGTGTACGAGGCCAAAAAGCGCGGCTTTGCCGGGATAATGTCGGCGACCAGCGGGAACTACGGAGCCGCCGTGGCGTCCCAGGCGGCCATGATGGGGCTCAAGTGCATTATTGTTCAGGAATGTTACGATTCAAAGGGAAGGGGACAGCCGGAGATCATCGAAAAGGCGCGGAAATGCGAGGCCTTGGGCGCGGAAGTGGTTCAGCTTTCCGTGGGACCGGAGCTGTTCTACAAGTACCTCCTCCTCCTTGAAGAAACTGGTTATTTCAATGCCTCTCTCTACACCCCCTTCGGTATTGCGGGAATAGAGACCTTGGGTGTCGAGATCATCGATCAGTTCCGGGAGAAATACGGCAAAGAACCGGACGCGGTGGTCTGTACCAACGCCGGGGGCGGCAACCTTACCGGTACGGCCCGGGGTCTCATAAAGGCGGGGGCAAAAAGCGCCGTGATAGGGGCCAGCGTAAACCTTGCGGGGTTGCACATGGCTTCGGACGGACAATTCAACAAGAAGTCTTTTACCACAGGGCATACCGGTTTCGGCGTGCCCTTCGCATCCTGGCCTGATCGTTCCGATGTGCCCCGTTCGGCGGCTCGTCCCCTGCGCTACATGGACCGTTATGTGACCATAACCCAGGGTGAAGTTTTTTACATTACCGAAACCTTGGCAAGCATTGAGGGTCTGGAGAAGGGACCGGCGGGGAACACAAGCCTGGCCGCAGCCTTTGCCCTGGCCCAGGAGATGCCCGAAGATGCCCTGATCCTCGTACAGGAAACCGAGTATACCGGGGCGGGTAAGCATATTCAACCCCAGCTTTCCTTTGCCCGATCCAACGGCATAGAAGTGCGCTTTGGGGACCCGAAAGACGAAGTGCCCGGAGAAAATCTCATTCTTCCGGCCCGGCCATCCCTTATTAAGGCGGCGGACGTGGATATGGATCGTATCCGGCGTTCCCTTATTAAAACGGCGTTGGCGAATTACGGCAAACCGGGCGGCGCCCCCTCCGAGGCGGACATAGCTTTCCTCGCCGAAGAAACCCGGCAGGATGCGGCCTTTGTACGGGGGGTCATTGCGGAAGCAGGAGCGTAAACATGAAAAGACAAGATGATTTTGAAAAACGGAGGGCGAAAGTCGCCGCGTTGAGCGATGAGGAGCTTTACAATCGTTTTTGGGATCTCTCCGCCCAGGTGGTCGAGCCCCTCCTGGAATTGGGGAAGAAGCATACTACCCCTTCTATCGAGCGTTCCGTACTCCTGCGTATGGGAATAAGTTCCCTTGACGCGAAGGTCATCGTCGAAAAGTGCATAGATCGGGGGCTTTTAGGCAAGGGCGCGGGGCATCTGGTCTACAAATACGCCAAAGCCCGGTCCATTCCGGTACAGGAGGCGGGGATCCTGCTGGCCGGGGACAAAGGCGAGAGCGGCGGACACTGGGACCAGGCGTCCGCCCTGTTCGGCAAGTGAGGGATACATGGAACTAAAACCAAACGAAAAACTGGACATAGAGAACATCCTCAAAGACCTGGACAAATACCGTCCGAAACGGCGGGGCTGGACCTGGCGGAATCCGGAGCCGGGCATTATCATGGGCCCCTTCCGCTACCGGGACGGGAGCAGCCCCTTAAAAAATTCCGTGCCGCTGCCGTCGGCAAAATACTTCGGCAGCATCGACCCCCAGGGTACGCCGATTATCACCACGGAAATCGCGTCGGGACGCTTCGAGGACGACATCCGCCGTATGCGGATGGCCGCCTGGCACGGCGCGGATCACATCATGGTCATCAGAACCGCCGGACAGTCCCACATCGACGGCCTCATGGAGGGCACTCCCCAGGGCGTGGGGGGCGTCCCCATCACCCGCAAGCAACTCCGGGCCCAGCGCAAGGCCCTGGACCTCATCGAGGAAGAGGTGGGCCGGCCGATCAACTACCATTCATACGTGTCCGGGGTGGCCGGACCGGAAGTGGCGGTCCTCTTCGCCGAAGA
>JAITBO010000351.1 GCA_031283505.1 Treponema sp.
GATTTCTCCGTGAAATCTTTGTGTATGCGGGGGAACACATCCCCCGCACCCCCAGTAGGAAGCGCCCCAAGGGGCGGGGTATTAAACCCCAAAAGGGCTACGCCCTTTAATAAAAGAGGCTGTTCCAAAACCGTGTGCGTTTAGCGCACAGTCCATTAATTTTGGAACAGGTTCAAAATACTGTATATTTTATTTTACAGTTCCTAAACGCCTAAGAGGAGGTTCTTATGGCCCGCAATGTTTATATTTTTGATACCACCCTCCGGGATGGAGAACAGGCCCCGGGATGCAGCATGAATTTACAGGAAAAGCTTGAAGTTGCCCGACGGCTTGAAAAACTGAGGGTAGATGTCATGGAGGCGGGATTTCCCGCATCGAGTCCCGGCGATTTGGAATCCGTAAAGGCTATCGCAGAGATAGTCAAGGACAGCATCGTGGCCGGCCTGTGCCGGTCTCTGGAAAAGGACATAGACGCCGCACGGGAAGCCCTTGCCCCCGCAGCCCAGCCCAGGGTACACATATTCCTGGCGACCTCTCCTATTCACATGGAGTACAAGTTGAAGATGACGCCCGATCAGGTTCTGGAAATGGCAGCCTCTTCGGTAAAGTACGCCGGAAAGTTCTGTTCCGATATTGAATTTTCCGCGGAAGACGCCTTCCGTAGCGATCCCGGCTTTGTCTGCCGGGTCTTCGGCGCGGCCATAGCTGCCGGGGCCTCGACAGTCAACTTCCCGGACACCGTAGGCTACGCCATGCCTGAGGAATTCGGAAACCGCATCCGCTATATCAAGGAACATACACCGGGAATGGACAAGGCCCGCCTTTCGGTACACTGCCACAACGACCTGGGGCTGGCGGTAGCCAACAGCCTGGCCGCGATTCGGAACGGGGCGGATCAGGCGGAATGTACGATTAATGGCCTGGGGGAACGGGCGGGAAACGCCTCTCTTGAGGAGATTGTCATGTCCCTCCGGGTCAGAAAGGACCTGTTCGATGCGGACACCCGGATCGACTCCACCCAGATCTACGCCACAAGCCGCCTGGTGACCCAGGTGACAGGGGTCAAGGTACAGCCCAACAAGGCCATTGTCGGAGAAAATGCCTTTGCCCATGAAGCGGGGATACACCAGCACGGGGTCCTGGCGAACCGGGCCACCTACGAGATCATGACTCCCGAGTCCATCGGCATCCCTAAAAACCGCATGGTTCTGGGCAAACATTCCGGTCGCCATGCCTTTGAGGATCGCCTTAAAGATTTAGGGCTATCGGCGGACGGGCCTGCCCTGGAACAGGTCTTCGCCCAATTCAAAGATTTGGCGGACAAGAAGAAGGTGGTCAGCGACCGGGACATTGAGGCTCTGGTTATGGGGGCCGCCGCAACGGCGCCGGAAACCTGGAAACTGGATCACTGGGCGGTGAACACCGGTTCCGCTCTTGGGGCCAGCGGGACCATACGGCTCCAGCATAAAGACGGGCAAACCAAAAAACTGGTTACCCTGGGAGACGGCCCCGTTCACGCCATCTTCCAGGCTATTAACCACATCATCGGGAAGGAGCCGGAACTGGAACTTTACGAGATCGGCGCCATTACCGGTGACGCTTCCGCCCAGGGTGAAACCATGGTGAAGATAGGCTGGGATGGCCGGCACTGGAATGGCCGGGGAATCTCCACGGACATCATAGAATCTTCCATCAGGGCATATCTTGCGGCTATCAACGCCATGGAATGGGAACTTTCCGCCACGGGAACCGGCAAACAGGCGACAGAGGGGCAAGCGGTTCCGAAAGACGGGGTGTAGTATGAACACCCATGAATATGATGCCGGAACATCCGTCGAAATACTCGACACCACTCTCAGGGACGGCGCTCAAGGAGAAGGGATAAGTTTTTCCGTTCAGGATAAACTCGCGGTGGTCCGGGCTCTGGACGAATTGGGCGTCGCCTGGATCGAAGCGGGGAATCCCGGCAGCAATCCCAAAGACATGGAATTCTTCCGCCTTGCCGGGAACCTCAACCTGGAAAACGCCTCCCTCTGCGCATTCGGGCCCACCCGGAAGAAGGACGCCGCCCCGGAGGAGGATCCCCAACTGCAAAGCCTTCTGGCCGCCGAAACCGGGGGGGTGGTTATCTTCGGGAAAAGCTGGGACCTCCATGTGACCGAGGTCCTCCGGGTGAGCCTTGAGGAAAACCTGGACATGATCGCCGAAACCGTCTCGTTCCTCAAGGAACGGGGCCGCCGGGTCATCTACGACGCCGAGCACTTCTTTGACGGTTTCAGGGCCAACCAGGACTACGCCCTTGCCACGGTAAAGGCAGCTCTGGAAGCGGGCGCCTCCCGCCTGGTCCTCTGCGACACCAACGGCGGGAACTTCCCCGATGCCATAACCGCCGCCATCCGGAAAGTCGCGGAGGCGATCCAGCCCACGGCTTCCCCCCCGCCCTGGCCGGATATTGGCGCCGCCGGCGGGATCATCGGCATACACGCCCACAATGACGCGGGCATGGCCGCCGCCAACACGGTGACCGCCGTGCAGATCGGGTGCCGCCATGTGCAGGGGACCCTGGTAGGTTTTGGGGAACGTTGCGGCAACACCGCCCTGGCAGCGGTGATCCCCAGTGTCAGCCTCAAACTGGGTCTCCCCTGCCTTCCCGAAGGCCGGCTGGAACGCATATCCGAACTGACCCGGAAAGTAGCGGAAATCGCCAATATGTCTGTTCCCGACGATATGCCCTATGTGGGCGCCCACGCCTTCTCCCACAAGGCGGGTATGCACGCCGACGCCATTCTCAAGGTAAAACATTCTTTTGAGCATATCGATCCTGCCAAAGTGGGGAACGATCGGCATTTCCTGATGAGCGAGGTAGGGGGCCGTTCAGCCATTGCCGAACGGGCCAGGAAGATAGATCCCTCCGTCACCAGGGATCATCCGGTGACCGCAGCCCTGGCCAAGCGGCTTAAAGCCCTGGAAGCGGAAGGCTGGCAGTTTGAGGGCGCCGATGCCAGCTTCGAGCTTTTGGTCCGCCGGGAGCTTGGCCGTTACCGGCCCCTGTTCAGGATCGAAGCCTACCGGGTGGTGAGCGAACATCCCACCAGCGAAGTCCTGGCCTGTTCCCACGCCTGGGTCAAGGTCTGGGTGGACGGGAAGGCCGAAATCGCCGCCGCAGAGGGGGACGGTCCGGTAAATGCCCTGGACGGCGCCCTCCGCCGGGCTCTCAAGCACTTCTATCCGGAATTGGAGCAAATGCGGCTTTCGGACTTCAAAGTCCGGGTCATAGACGGGAACGCCGCCACCGCCGCCAAAGTCCGGGTCCTCATAGAGTCTACCGACGGTCAGAACACCTGGAACACCGTGGGGGTCTCCGAGGATATTATCGACGCAAGCAGGGTCGCCCTGGTGGATTCCCTGGAGTACAAGCTGATAGGCGACATTGAGCGCCGGTTTAAGGCATATCTGTAAGGAACTGTAGAATAAAATGCACGGCATTTTATTCTACAGTTCCTAAGCAGACGCGCCCCGAAAAGGATGCCGGATACGATAGGGATTCTTCCGGCGGAGTTGTTGTTAAACAAAGGAGGCAGATACATGAACTATTCAATAGCCCTGGTTCCCGGCGACGGGATTGGGCCCGAGGTAATGGCCCCGGCAACGGCGGTCCTGGACGCGGCAGGGGATAAGTACGGCCACGTTTTCAACTATGTGGAACTTGAGGCCGGGGGCAAGGCCATAGACAACTGCGGGGAACCTCTGCCCAAAGAGACCCTGGAAACGGCGAAACAGTGCGGCGCTCTGCTCCTGGGCGCCGTGGGGGGACCCCGGTGGGAAACCTTGCCCGGTCATCTCCGGCCCGAACGAGCCCTTCTGGGCCTGCGTGCCGGCCTTGGGGTTTTTGCCAATCTGAGGCCCGCCGCACTCCTACCCCAACTGAGGGCTGCCTGTCCCCTCAAGGATGAGGTACTTGCCGCCTCCAATCCGGAAGGAAAGCCGGAGTTCGATCTCCTCATCGTGCGGGAACTTACCGGGGGCATCTACTTCGGCGAACGGGGAAGGAGCGCCGATGGCTTATCCGCCTATGACACCGAAACTTACTCCAGGACCGAGATTGAGCGGGTCCTCCGTACTGGGTACGCCGCCGCCGGGGGCCGCCGGAAGAAACTCTGCGTGGTGGACAAGGCCAATGTCCTTGAATCTTCCCGGCTCTGGCGGGAAACGGCCCAGGCCCTTTCCGGGGAATATGCGGATATAGAGACCAGTTACCTCTATGTTGACAATGCGGCTATGCAGCTCATCCGCGCCCCCGGTCAGTTTGACGTGATCGTCACCAGCAACCTCTTTGGGGACATCCTCTCCGACGAGGCGTCGGTACTCACCGGATCCATCGGTATGCTGGCTTCCGCGAGTCTCGGCGGCCCCACGAAAGGCGGCGGCTCTGCTTCCAGCGTCATGGGAATGTACGAGCCCATTCACGGGTCCGCCCCGGATATAGCCGGCAAGGACATTGCCAACCCCCTGGCGGCGATTCTTTCCGCCGCCATGATGCTCCGTTATTCCTTCGGCCTGGAAAAGGAAGCAGCGGCCATTGAATCTGCGGTAAACGCCGTCCTGGATGCCGGTCTGCGGACCAGGGACATAGCTGGCCGGAGCGGCGGAACGGCGGAAAAGATTGTGGGGACCAGGGGAATGGGGGAAGCTGTACTCAAGGCTCTGGAGGACCGGTAACCTATCCGGGGGCGTTACGGGGGTGGAACCCCCGTTGGGGGGGGGGTAACGGAAGACTTGCGGAGGGCCTACGACCCGGAGCAAGGCTGTAGTTAGGGGGGTTCTCCCCCCTCCTCCACATCATCAAACTCACGTTAGTTAAGGAGAAGGATATGAAGAGCGATTCCGTAAAAAAAGGTATAGCCCGGGCCCCTCACCGGTCCCTGTTTAAGGCTATGGGGTTTATTGATGAGGAATTTGACCGGCCCCTTATCGGCATTGCGGTGGCGAAAAGCGAGATAGTACCGGGGCATTTGCATCTGGATACTATTGCCCGGGCTGCGGCGGAAGGAGTCAGGCTGGCCGGGGGTGTACCGGTGCAGTTCCCGGTCATCGGGGTATGTGACGGGATCGCCATGGGCCATGAAGGGATGCGCTATTCCCTGGTGACCAGGGAACTCATCGCCGATTCCATCGAGTGTATGGTCATGGCCCACGGGTTTGACGGGGTAATCTACATCCCAAACTGCGACAAGATTGTGCCGGGGATGCTTATGGTTGCGGCGCGGCTTAACCTGCCCTCCGTCTTCGTGTCCGGGGGGCCCATGCTTGCCGGCCGCCGGAAGGGAAAAACCCTTACTTTGACCACCATGTTTGAGGCTGTAGGGGCTGTGGGAGCGGGGAAAATGGACGAGGCGGAGCTTTACGCTCTTGAGGAAGCGGCTTGTCCCGGCTGCGGTTCCTGTTCGGGGATGTTTACCGCCAACTCCATGAACTGCGTCACCGAAGCCTTGGGCATGGCTCTGCCGGGGAACGGTACTATCCCGGCGGTGATGGCGGAACGCCTCAGGCTTGCCAAGCGGACCGGAGTTCTGGCCCTGGAGGTCCTCAAGAAGGATCTGCGTCCACGGGACATCCTGACCGGAAGGGCCTTTATGAACGCCCTGGCCTTGGACATGGCCCTTGGCTGTTCCACCAATACTGCCCTCCACCTTCCGGCGGTGGCCCACGAAGCGGCTTTTATTCCCGATGGGATTTCCTTTATCGATCTCCTCAACAAGGTGAGCGCCGTCACCCCGAATCTTTGCAGGCTGGCCCCGGCGGGGCAGGACGCCATTGAGGACCTCCACGCCGCCGGGGGCGTTCCTGCGGTACTGCGGGAACTGGCGAAGAAGAACTTGGTGGACGGATCGGCCCCAACCGTCTACGGGGTTCTGGAGGACGCCTTCCGGGACGCGGAAAACCTGAATCCGGAAATCGTCAGGCCCATAGAGAACCCCTATTCCGCTGCCGGAGGGCTCGCGGCGCTCCGGGGTAACCTGGCCCCCGACGGCTGCGTGGTCAAGCGGAGCGCGGTGGCAGTCAATATGCTCAAACATTCCGGTCCCGCCAGGGTCTTCGATTCCGAGGAGGCCGCCTTTGATGCCATTATGGGGGGGAAGATACGGAGGGGTGATGTCATCGTCATCCGCTACGAAGGGCCCCGCGGAGGTCCCGGAATGAAGGAGATGCTCGGTCCCACTGCGGCCCTGGCCGGGATGGGCCTGGACGATCAGGTGGCCCTTATCACCGACGGACGCTTTTCCGGGGCTACCAAGGGAGCCGCCATAGGCCACATTTCCCCGGAAGCCGCCGACGGCGGGGTCATTGGCCTTCTCAGGGAAGGGGATATTATCGAGATCGACATCGACAACCGGGCCATTAACGTCAAACTTGGGGATGAGGAGATCGCCAGCCGCCGTTCTCTCTGGAAGCCTCTGCCTCCCAAGGTGCGGCAAGGTTACCTGGCCCGGTATGCCCGGCAGGTTGGTTCCGCCGCCGGGGGAGCTATTTTCAAGGAGTAAGTATGCAGTATTCAGGCGCCCGTATTTTAATCGAAGCCCTCATAGAGCAGGGGGTGGACACCGTGTTTGGCTATCCCGGCGGCGCGGTCTTGTTCATATACGATGAACTATACAAACACCGGGACCGCATCCGGCATATCCTGGTGAGCCACGAACAGCACGCCGCCCATGCGGCGGACGGTTACGCCCGTTCCACCGGCAAGACGGGGGTGTGTATCGCCACTTCTGGGCCTGGGGCGACAAACCTGGTGACAGGGATCGCCACAGCCGCGATGGATTCGGTTCCCCTGGTGGCCATCACCGGGAACGTGACGGTTCCACTTCTTGGAAAGGACAGTTTTCAAGAAGTGGACATCACGGGGATTACCATGCCGGTAGTCAAGCACAACTGGATCGTGAAGGACATAAGCGAGCTTGCCGAGATAGTCCGGGAGGCTTTCATCGTTGCCCGGTCCGGCCGCCCTGGTCCGGTACTCATCGACCTTCCCAAGGACATCACCGCCCAACCGGGAGAATGGGTCCCCGGCATGGAGAAGGCCGCCGCCCCGGAGGAAGAACGACCGGTCCTGAGCGCCAGGGCCCATCGTCTTGCGGAAAGGAATGGGCGACTCACCTTTACCGGCGAAGACATAGACCAGGCGGCGGCCATGATCGCCGTTTCCAGGCGTCCGGCCATCTATGCGGGCGGCGGGGTCGTCATCTCCGGGGCTTGCGGGGAACTGGCCCGGCTTGCGGAACGGCTCAACGCGCCGGTGGCCCTGAGCCTTATGGGTATAGGCGGTTTTCCCCCGGAACACCGGCTCTGTACCGGCCTTATCGGTATGCACGGCACGGTGGCTTCCAACAAGGCAACACAGAAGGCGGACCTGGTGCTGGCTATAGGCGCCCGGTTCTCCGACCGGGTCACGAGCCAGGCGGATAAATTCGCCAAATCCGCGAAGATTCTCCACTTTGATATAGACCCGGCGGAGATCAACAAGAATGTCCGGTCCGATGCAGCCGTGATCGGGGACCTCAAGGCCGCTCTGGAACTGCTTCTTCAAAAACTTCCTTCCCGAATGGAAACCGAATGGAACGGCGAGATAGAGTCCTGGAAGACCAATATCCCCAAGGCCCATCACCGCAAAACGGCTCTGCACCCCCGGTTCGTGATCGAGGAGACCGCCCGCCGCCTGGGGTATGACGCTATTGTCGCCACCGACGTGGGGCAACACCAGATCTGGACCGCCCAGTTTTACCCTGTTGCCCGGCCCCGATCCTTCATCACTTCCGGGGGTCTGGGAACCATGGGCTTCGGCCTTGGGGCGGCCATAGGCGCCAAAATCGCCAACCCTTCCCGGCCTACGGTACTCTTTACCGGAGACGGTTCCTTCAGGATGAACTGCGGGGAACTGGCGACAGTGAAAAGCTACGGTATCCCCCTCCTCATCGTGATCTGTAACAACCGGGTACTCGGCATGGTACGCCAGTGGCAAAGCCTCTTCTACGAAGGCCGTTACGCCGAAACCATCCTGGACCGGCCGCCGGACTTTGTTAAGCTGGCGGATGCCTACGGCCTTCCGGGTTACCGCGCCGCCGATGAGACAGCCTTTACGTCCGCCCTGGAGCGGGCGCTCAAAGACATTGCCGGCGGCAGCGCCGCAATCATCGAGGCGATCATCGATCAGGACGAAAAGGTACTCCCCATGGTACCCGGCGGAAGGCCGATAGACGAACAGATAATGACGTAGAAAGAAGGGAGGAAACATACATGAAATATGCCAAAAGAACGGCAGTGATGCTATTGACAGTTTTTGTGTTGACGGTTCTTTTTCCGGCTTGTTCAGCAAAGGGCCGGGGCAGGGGTTCCGGCAATTCCGCCGTTCCGTATTCTTTTGCCCAGGCCGAGAGTCTCCCTGCCGCAGAAGATATGTCTACCCTGGAGGAATATACGGCGCTGTCAAAGCAGATTGGCGAAGCCGGAGCGGAGGTGAGCCGCGTACCTGGGACCCTCACGGATTCTGCGCGGGTTCTTGTCAGAAACGCGGAGATCCGTATCCGGGTGAACAGCCTGGAGGCGGCGGAAAAGGCGGTTGCGGCGGCGCTGGAACAGCATCAAGGCTACGCCGCTTACTCCAATGTGTATGACAATTCCCGGCATTATACCCTCAAGGTCCCGGCAGCGTCTTACGACAGCGTTTTAACCGGGGTTTCCGGCATTGGGAAAGTTTTGTCCCGTTCGGAACGGGTGGAAGACGCCACCATACAATTTTACGATCTTGAAAGCAGGCTGCGGACAAAAGAAGAACTGCTCAAGACATTTCAGTCTTACCTCGGGCAGGCTAAAACCATCGACGAGATCATGACCGTTGAGAAGCGCATAGCCGAACTTCAACAGGAAATCGAATGGACCGGCTCACAGCTTTCCGGCCTGGCCCATCTCGTGAATTACGCGACCATAGACATTGAGCTTCTGGGACCGGTCTCGGATTCCTCTTCCTACAGGCCCGGTATAGACGAGCGGATTGGAGAACTGTTCCGGTCTTTTGGGAATTATGCTGCGGCTGCCCTGGTGCTGCTTACGGGAGCCGTCATCTACGGTATCCCGAGCTTTGCCGTTTTGCTCCTTCTGTTCTGGCTGTTTTTCGGCAGGATAGGGCTCCTGCGGAAGGCCTGGCGCCTGGTTATGGGAAAGAAGGACGGCCTTGCGGGTCCTAAGCCTCCGGAAGGGTGAAGCCTCCGCGCTTCTCCATCTGTTTTATCAGCACCGCCATGTCGTATACCGTAAATTCCCCTCCTAAAGGCCTAAACTTGACCCGCAATTCAGGTATCATTACCTGTTTTAAGAAAAATAGCCGTATAATAGCCTTTTTCTCCGTGAAACTCCAGGGAACCGGAGGTTCCGGTACTCCGTGGTTAATTTCTTCATTTTGGTTTTGAGGAATCAGTATGGATTTGACAGCCTGTATTTCTGTGGGTCAAGTTTAGTCTAAAGGCGGAGGGTCTTTTAGCGACTGAAAGCCGCGTTGGGGCTAAAGCCTCCTAAAATGTCCTTTATGTTAAAGCAATCTAAAGGTTA
>JAITBO010000059.1 GCA_031283505.1 Treponema sp.
GTCCGGACGCTGAAATCCCTGCCCAAAAAATACAGGTGATCCACCCTGAGGCCCAGTTCCGCTCCGAACTTCTGATTCGGCGAGGCGTACTCCACGAGGCCGTAGCCTGAGGTGGTAAACCCCTGATTGCGTACATCTCCCGTATACCCCATGGGCCGGATAATCGCCGCGTCAGGAAAGTTTTTGATGGGGAATAGGGCATCGGGCAGTGACGCTTTTACCCAGGGTGGCAGATCAGCGATGGGGGTTTCCAAAAAAAGATCGATGTCTTCCCGCTGTTTCCACAGGGAGTAGAGTTCCTGCACCCCTGCCGCCGCGATAAATCCACGCCCCAGGTCCCAGTCCAGGTCCACGCGCCCCTGAAAATTGGCGATAGTCATGTTGGTGTCCAGGTTGGCGTTTACATTTGGGGCCGTATAGGATTGACCGGGAGTCAGTCCTAATCCCGTATACTCGTCTAAAAATTTCTGGTTGTACCGGACAGTAACCCTGTTGTCTATAAACCCGTCGGCAGTGGTCCGGATAAAACCGCCCCCGGCGGCGCCTTTGAGCACCATGGAGGGAATGGGGTTAAAGGTCAAACCCGCAATGAGGAATCCCTGGTAGTTGCCGTACTCGAAGTCCATATTCATATTGCCCCGGATTTCCTCTTCGTCGTAAACATTGCGGTAAGCCGCGCCGACGCCGTCGCTGCCGAAGAAACCGTTCACTTTCATTTCCAGGTTTCCGGTAAAACGGTAATTCGCCGAGAGCGCGGCGCTTCTGATGAAAGGGGCGGTGGACACCGAGTTGATCATCCCCAGGGTTTCGTTGTCCGGCATGGCCCGGCTTAACCCCTTGACCGCCCAGACCAGGGTATCCCAGTAGGTCACTTTCCCCATAAAAAGGATTCCCCCTTTGCCGGCCAGGGGAAAGGACAGGTTGAGGCTGGCAGCGCTTGAACCTATGGCCGCCTCAAGTTCCGCCTCAGTAGGGGAGGGGGTTTTGGAGCTTACTTCCAGGAGGCCGGAAATGGTGTGCCCGTAGCGGCTGGAAAAGACCCCGTGGGACAGCCGGGCGCTGGACACCATTTTGGGGTCAAAGATGGAAAACCCGCCTCCCCAGTGATAGGGCCGCTCCAGGTAAAACCCGTCCAGCACCGCCATAAGGTCCCCCGGATCGCCGCCCCGGATGGACGGCAGGGCGTTGAACATTCCCGAATACCCCACCCCCGGCAGGAGTTTGATCGAAGTCATCACGTCTTCGATGATTCCGATTTCCGCAGTCCGCGCCAGTTCCCGGTCCGAGAGGGCTACACTGCGCCCGCTCTTCGTCTCGCTGGTTCCCGGACGCTCCGCCTCCAGCACCAGTTCCCGGCTTTCCAGAACGCCCCCCAGCTTGAGGACCACGGTGATTCGCCGGGGACCTTCTTCTTCGGCGCTTTCGGCGGGGACAGTCATCCGCCGGCTTTCGTAGCCGGGATAGGCAACACGGATAACCGCCGGCCCGTCATCAGGCAGGGTGACAAGGGCCTTGCCGTCTTCGTCGCAGACATACTCCTCCCCGTTTCTGAGGAGGATCACCGCCCCTTCCAGGGGCATCTCCAGATCCGCGTCTTCCACGGTGACTTCCACATCCCGGGCAAAAAGGAAGCCGGGGACAAAAACAAGCAAGCCGAGGAGTAAAAAAAACAGGACCCGCTCCGGTTTCATGGCGGCGGATCGGCCCCTTCGGTCTTGTCCCCAAGTCCGGCTTTTGCCTCCCGTTCCTTCTTCTCATCGGCGGCAAGCTTGCGGTTGTAGATGAAGATGCCCAGGGCCGCGAATACGATGGCGTTCATCAGGAACCCCTCGTTTTTTTCGCCCAGAGTAAAACCCGTAATATGCCGCACAAGGCTGTACACGATTATGACGAGCCCTAGGGCGATGAGAATACGGAGCAGCCAAGTCCGGGATAGTTTCATTGTCCTAGTATAGCCTTTTCGCGGATCAAGGTCTATGGAAAAATGTGAATTATCATTATAGTGGAGAGCGAAATGAAGATAGCAACGAGAAGCGCGGACCCCGAAAAGATAAAAGCCCTGGCCTTTGATTTGGACGGGACCCTCCTGGCTCCCGGCGCCGTCCTGACGGAACGTACCCGGAAAGTATTGAGGGGCTGTATGGACCGGGGTGTCCGTATCATCATCGCTACCGGGCGTTCCGTTGCTTCCGCGGACCGGTACAGGCGGGAGATAGACGCCCAGGGGCCCATGATATGCTTTAACGGGGCTAAGGTAGTGGTCATGCCCGGCGGGGAAATCCTGGGGTTCCGTCCTTTGGACCCTCAAACGGTGGGTTTTTGCGTGGACCTGGCCCGGAAAATGGACGTGTATTACCAGGTGTATTTCGCCCGGAGCCGGGAACAGTACGGGGAACTCCTCATGGGGGAAAAGGACCGGGCCGAAGCCTGGGGCTACCGGGACCATACGGGGATCTGTCCGGTGTTCGGGGATCTCAAGGCGGCCCTGGGAGCGGCGGATTTTGAGGGCTGCATAAAAAGTATGTTCCTGGCCGAACCGGAGGTCCTGGACCGGATACGGCCCCGCCTGGAGGAACGTTTCGGCGACAGGGTTTACATAACCAAGAGTTCCCCGGCATTTCTGGAAGTTCTTGCCGCCGGGGTTACCAAAGGTTCGGGGCTGCGGATCGCCATGGACCGTTACGGCTTTTCCCCGGAAGAGGTTATTGCATTTGGGGACGAGGAGAACGACCTCCCCATGTTCACCGTTGCGGGCTTTGCCGTGGTTCCGGCCAACGCCGCTTCCGCTATCCGCGCTTCGGCGGACTTTGTGACGGGGGCCAACACGGAGGACGGGGCGGCGGCTTTCCTCACCGGTTTTTTCGGATTATAGGCGGTTCGGATGTTTTTTGCACCGCCAACAAGTTAAGGGTTTGACTATCAACGAGGCTTTATACAATTAAAATAAAATGCTGTGCAATTTATTTATGTACAGTTTTTAATCTTCGTGCCGAGGTTCCTCAAGATTGTTCCTGATTTCCTCACCACACGAACCAACCTGCTCAACAAACTTGTTTGCACGGCTCTCCGGCCCTGTCGGACCAGAGTACCACCGTTTCCCGATAATTTAAATCATAACATCTTCGTGGTTCCTATTATTCTTCCTGTGTAACATGAGTTATTAAATGATCGTCATCCGCTTGAAAACAGCGAAAAATAAAAAACATCCAGCGTTTTAAACCTCTGGTTCAAAGCGGCCTGTTAAATGTAACAGTATTTACTGCCGGATCGATAACAAGACAATTTAAAAAAGGGCTTAAAACTGAATTTTTGGAACAGCCTCATGTTACATTTGTCAATTATTTGCATTACCTTACGTTAAATCTTACCCTGGCGGGATGATTCGCAGGCGGGTCCATACTTCGCCCTTCAGAGCGAGGTTGTTGATTTTCTCACCAAAATTTTACCGTAACCCCTACTCTAAACCCAAAATTATGAACCGGGGGTAAAAACAGAGCTTACTATGAAAGAAAGACAGGCGCTCATGTACGAATTTCATGACATCCCGGGGAAAATTTGCCATAAAAACAAGGCTATCAGATAGCCCTAAACTGTTGCAAGTAAATCCCTTTTTTTACCTTTTAGTCAACGCGGATACTTGTCTATACCGCTTTCTTGTCATACTATAAAATAATGTGAGTTTGATAAAGCTCTAAGGAACTGTAAAATAAAATGTTGAGCCTGTTCCAAAACTAATTGACTGTGCGCTAAACGTGCACGGTTTTGGAACAGCCTCTGCTGTGTATTTTATTTATGTACGGTTCCTAAGGGCCTGTGAATGGGCGCCAATTTTTACGAATTGTTCGGATAAATTCGCGCAATTCGGGGGTTTTTTCTCTTTGTCGAACTCAAGTTAAGGCAGGAGATAAAGGTGAAGCAGATACTGGTTATGGATGAATCGCCCTTGTTCCGCGAGTATCTGCGGGAAAAGCTTACCAAAAGTAACATAGAAGTTAACGTTGCGGTGAATGTACTTGAGGGTATATCCAAGATGAGGACTATAGCGCCGGATCTTATCATCATGGATTACCATCTGGCTTCCCGGGACAATATGCAGGCGCTGATCAAAAAACAGGAAAGCCCTTCCACGGTGGGGATTCCGGTGATAATCACCGCTCAAAAGCTGGATCAGAAGCGGATCATTGAACTCGTTTCTTTTGACGTAAAGAAAGTGTTCGTCAAACCGATAAAGATAGACGCTTTTTTTGCGACCCTTACGGAGATACTGGGCATAACATTCGTTGTGGATGATACGCCGGGAATAGTGGATGTCCACGTAAACGATGACATCATATTTATCGAGGCGGCTCAGGGGTTCAACCGGGACAAGCTGGACCTGCTTAAGTTCAAGATCATTGAACTGGTGGATTTATACGACATCAGAACTCCCAAAGTCGTCGTCATGATAACCGATATGCAGCTTAACTTTGCCGATAGTCCCAATTTGGAAATGTTTATGGACACGACGATTCAGGCCAGCGGGGCGCGTAATTCTGATGTGCGGGTGTTGACCATGGATAATTTTGTGCGCCAGTTCATCGCCGGGCAGAAGCGGTATGCGGAGATCGAAGTGGTGGATAATCTCCAGGCCGCCATGGGTATTTTTCTTTCGGAAGAAGAAAAATGGGATGAAGATGATAAAAATTCCGGTATCCCCGAAGATAAGCTGCTCCAGTTAAGTCCGTCAGGCCCAGGTGCATCGGTACAGTTCAGGTTCAGTTCTGAACATAACCCCTGTTTTTCCATAGATGAAATCAGGGAATACCTGGGAGATCTCAGAATTGCTGTGGTGGATGATGATTTTATTATACAGGAAATGATCAGGAACACATTCCGGTGCATCAATGCGGCGGTCAGCGCCTATGGTGACGGCGGGGAATTCCTGGCGGCGGTGGAGACGGAGGTTTTTTCCCTGGTTTTTCTGGATCTGATGATGCCCAAGGTGGACGGGTTTTCGGTTTTAAGAGCCTTGCAGGTGAACCGGATAGAACAGCCGGTAATCATACTGTCTGCGGTAAGCCATCGGGAGTCGGTGATCCGGGCTTTCCAGATGGGGGTAAAGAGCTACCTCATCAAGCCATTGAAGCCGGATGACATATTCAGGAAGTCTCTTGAAATCCTCAGGGCGAATTTTTAGCGCTATGAAAGGGGCGTTTTTTTCCCGTTTTTTCCGTGATTCTCCTGTTGCCGTGGTCCTCTTTTCCCGGTCAGGAGCTTTCCTTACGGCGAACCGCCGGGGAGAAGCCCTTCTCTCATCTTTGCCGGGAGAATCCCGGGACGGCGTTTCTTCCGGCGTTCATCTTATGGAACGGGCCTTCCGGAATTCCGGGGATTACGGAAGGCTCGTTTCCGGGGAGACAAGAGAGGCGGCCTTTCCCCTGGCGATTCAAGTCCCCAACGGGCTGGTCCGCTGGTTCAAGATTGACGCATGGACTGTTGACGAACCGGAACCGCCTGAGCCCGCTGCGGAGGAAGACGATCCCCGGTTTGTTCTCATCATTCGGGATAAAACCCGTGAGCGGCAGGAAGAAACCCGGCTCCAGGAAGTCCGGCGGAGCGCGGAGCAGGCCATGGAGGCCAAGAGCCAGTTTCTGGCCAACATGAGCCATGAGATACGCACTCCCATTCAGACCATCATAGGCATGACCGAATTGCTCCAGGACACAAAATTGGACCGGGAGCAGGCTGAATATTCCCGGCAGGTTAAATTTTCCGCCGATATTCTCCTTTCCCTTATCAACGACATTCTGGATTATTCAAAGATCGAAGCCGGGAAGATGAACCTTGAGCATATTGATTTCGATTTGGAACAGACTATTGAACAGGCTGTGGAGATGATTTCCCTGGAGGCCCACAAAAAGGGCCTGGAAATAGCCCTGGATATACCTCCTGATACGGCGATCTTCATCAAGGGGGATCCAAGCAAATACCGGCAGATCGTGATCAATCTGGTTAAGAACGCGGTGAAGTTTACCGGAGAAGGGGGGATCACCATCGCCGCCGCTCTTACCGGCTGGAAAGGGAAGGAAGCGATACGGGTATCCGTAGAGGATACGGGTATAGGGATCCCCGAGGAGATACGGGACCGGCTGTTCACCACTTTTTTTCAGGGAGATCCCTCCAATACCCGGCAGTTCGGCGGTACGGGCCTGGGGCTTGCCATTTCCCGGAACCTGGTGGATCTTATGCACGGTACAATAGGTATGCTGCCCAACGAAGGCGGCGGTTCTATTTTCCGGTTTACTATCCCCATAGAGCGGTCCGGCGTGGTTTCCGAAGCCGTGCCCGCGATTTCCCGGCGGCGGGATCTGCGCATCCTGGTGGTGGATGACCGGCCCGAATCCCGGCGTATCCTGGTATCCTACCTTCAGGACATAGGCTGCTTTGAAGTGGATGTGGCGGTCTCCGGCGAGGAAGCCCTGGCAACCATGCGGGCCGCCGCCACCTGGAAGCGGCCTTTCGATCTCTGTTTTCTGGACATGATCATGCCCCAGATGGACGGATGGCGTCTTGCTGCCGAGATAAAAGGCGACGAAGAAATCAACGGCGCCCGGCTCATCCTGATGGTTCCCCACGGTCTCTTGGGTGCTGACGCCAAGATGACCCTCCTCAAATGGTTCAAAGCCTATATTAACAAGCCCATTAAGCGCAAGGATCTGATCCGTACCATAGATGAAGCCTTGGCCGATTCCACCGAAGAACCGGAAGCCGTTGAGGAACTGGAAGCTGTTGAAGAGCCGGAAGCGGATTCATCCGGCGTCTTCGTATCTGCCGGAGAAAAGTCCCTTATCCTGGTGGTGGAGGATCATCCGGTTAATCAGAAGCTCTTCGCCCTCATCCTGGCAAAGCTAGGGTACCCGGTCGTCCTTGCGGACGATGGTCTTGAAGCCCTGGAAAAAACCGCCGCTTATCCCGTGTCCCTTATCTTTATGGACATCCAGATGCCCAGGATGAACGGCTACGCAGCCGCAAACCGGCTACGTCACCAGGGTTTTAGAAAACCGATAATCGCCGTCACTGCCAGCGCGCTTTCGGGTGAGCGGGAACGGTGTATGAGCGTGGGTTTTGACGATGTTCTTATCAAACCCTTTAAACGGCCAGATATAGAAAAGATGCTCCGGATATGGCTCTCCGGAAAAACCCATTCGGCATTTAGGTTTTTTGAAGCGCCTTTCCGGATGGAGGTTCCCCCCAGAGCGGTCTTTCTCCCCGGACTTGCTGCGACGGAGGCTTCTGCCCCGCTCCCGGATGACTCTCCCCGCCCTGAAGGGCAGGGTATCGCCGTTCTGCAAAGTATGGATTTTATGCGGGTCCAGACCCCAAACAAACAAAACTATACTGAGCCCAAACGCCCTAAAGCTCCCCCGCCGAAAGGCGGGCTCTTGGGTATGGACCCGCTTGCGAATCAAATCTTTAGTTGGGCAGAGGTAAAAGAGACCTTTATGGACAACGAGGAAATGATCCGTTCTCTCCTTGTACGATTTATCGACAGGACGCGGGAGCAAATCATCTCTGATATACCTCGTAGCATGGAAGCCGCAGACTGGGAAACGGCCCGGCGGGAGGCCCACACCATCAAAGGAAGCGCCTTGACCTTGGCCGCCCATGAATTGGGGCAGACCGCCGCCCGGCTGGAATTGGCCTTTAAGAACATTGATACGGCTGAGATGAACGCAACCCACCCTCTTTTGGCGGATGCTTTTGTCCGCTTTGAAGCGGAGGCTAGACGTTGCCTGAACGAAACTGCCGGACAGGGAAAGGGGGTCTGATCCTTGAGATATTCTTCTCTTCATGTACACACCGTCTTCTGCGACGGGGAGGACGAAATTGAAACCTATTGCCGCGCCGCCTGGGAAGGAGGGTTCGCGTCCCTGGGGTTCAGCGCCCATGCGCCGGTATACGCCAGGACCGGTATTTCCACAGACTGGCATCTGGGGGAGGATCGTCTGGCTCTATACCTGGAGGCGGTCCGGAACGCGGCCCTGCGCTGGGCCGGGAAGATACCCGTATACCTCGGCCTGGAAGTGGACTACATTCAGGGCCGCATGGGGCCCTCCGACCCGGACTACCGGGACATGGGCCTGGACTACATCATAGGATCGGTCCACTACGTGTTCCCCCCCGGAGGAGGGGAGCCTTTTACCGTGGACGGCCCCTGGGAAGACTTTGACCGTGACGTTCGTTCTCATTTTAACGGGGACGGTGAAGCCCTTATGGAAGCCTATTGGGACGCCCTGGAACAGATGATCCGGGCAGGAGGGTTCGACATCCTGGGGCACATGGACCTGGTGAAGAAGAACAACCAGCGGGAAGAGTGGTTTTCCCTTAGCGGTGGGCGCTTTTTCGGAAGGGCCCGTTCCCTTGCGCCTCTTATCGCCCGGTCCGGGATTGTGGTGGAGGTCAACACCGGGGGCCTTAACCGGGGCAAAACAAAAGACACCTACCCCTCCCGGGAAATTCTGGCTTTTCTCCGGGAACACCATGTACCGGTCACCGTCACTGCCGACGCCCACCGGGTTTCGGACCTGGGCGGTCACTACGACGACGCCCGGCGTACCTTGCTGGAGATGGGTTACACCCACACGATGCTTTTTGAAGGAAAGGGGAAATGGGTGGCGGAGAGGCTCTAATTTAGCGGTTCCGGCGTTCTTCGGCGTTTTTACATTCTATACACATAAGAGCATAGGGAATCGCTTCCAGGCGGTCCTGGGGTATGCGCTTGCCGCATTTGACGCAGAGGCCGTATTTCCCCTGTTGAATCCTCGTCAAGGCGGAATTTATCAATTTGAGCCGTTTTAGTTCCTGAACTCCCAAGGCTTCAATCATCTTACGGTCTATATCATCCGAGGCAATATCCGCCAGATCTTTGGGGTCCATCCCCTCAACAATTCTCTTAAAATCTTCGCTGCTGGTAACCAAATTGGCAATGATTTCCGCTTTAAGATCGCTTAGAGATTTCCCTATTTTTGCGATAAAATCCTGATCCATCATAAACTCCCTAACAGACCTCACGTAAATTTTATACGAAGGCTATTACATTATATTAAAAATGTATTATTCTGTAATCCGGGTAGACTGACGTAAGATAAAGATTTTGTCAAGAAGGCAAGACGGAAAATGCCCGAATTTTTTAGCGGAGGAAGCCGATGCTTACCCTTTTTCATAATGTTACGGTATACCGGGAACGGGAAAAGTTTGATCAAGCCGCCCTGATTGAAGGGGATGTCATACGAGGAACAGGAACCGATGCGGAGATGACCGCCCTGGCCGCTTCCCTGGGCAAGGTGGAAAAGATCGACGGACGGGGAGGACTTCTCCTGCCGGGCTTCCACGATTCACACCTTCACCTCAGGCATTTTGGCTCTGCGGTACACGACATTGATGTCCGGAAGGTTTCTTCTATAGATGAATTGGTGGAAAAGGGGAGGGCGGACCTGGAACGTATTGCCGCCGAACCGGGTGTGGTGGTCCATGGCGGCGGGTGGAACCAGGAAGATTTTCTGGACAAGGCCGGGGAAGCCCCTTCCGGCAAGTATCCTACCCGGTTCGATCTGGATCGCATAACGACGGATCGCGCCCTTATTCTGGAGCGGATCTGCGGGCATACGCTTTGCTGCAATACCAAGGCCCTGGAAATGGCCGAAGCTGCGGGATTGGGGGAACTCCTTGCGGGAGACAATGCGCTACGGGATGGTGCGGGCAAACCCCTGGGAGTCTTCTTTGAAAAAGCCGCCATCGCCTTGTCTCAAACCCTGGTTTCTCCCCTTACCGATGCCCAGGCCCGTTCCCAGGTCGAATACGGGATACGCTGCGCCCTCGCGTTTGGCATTACCTCTATTGATACTAACGACGTGTTTGACGATAACTGGGAACAGATTACCGGAGCGTACCGGAGCCTTTTGAAAGAAGGAAAACACCGCATCCGGGTGGGTTTGCAGTGTTACCTTACCCGTAAGCCCATTTTGGATGAATTTTGCCGCCGCCGCTGGCTTACCGGGGAGACCCTGGGACATCCCCTTTTGAAAATGGGCGCGTTAAAGCTCTTTGCCGACGGAACCTTGGGTTCCCGGACAGCCTGGCTGGAAAGCCCCTATACCGATGATCCCGGTAACCGGGGCTTGCAGGCCATGGACGGGCCGGCAATGGAAGCGGCGGTCAAAGACGGGGACGACCGGGGTTTCCAGGTCATAGCCCACGCCATAGGGGACGCCGCCGCCGATCAGGTTCTCCGTTCTCTTGAGGCCGTCACATCCCGGGGGCATAACCCCCGCCGCCACGGTATAGTCCACTGCGAAGTCATGAACGAGGACCTCCTTGACCGCATGGCCCGGAACGGCGTTACCGCTTTTGTACAGCCGGCGTTTCTGACCCACGACATTTTCTTCGCGGAAAGCAGGCTGGGCCGGGAACGAGCCCGGTGCTTCCTGCCCTGCGCCTCCCTGATCCTGCGGGGCATACCCACCGGCTTTGGTACCGACTGCCCGGTGGAGTCCCTGGACCCCTTGCAGGGTATAGCGTGGGCCGTTTTACGACGGCCCATGGTTCTTGAAAGGGACGCCGGTTCCCTGTCCGCGGAGGGCTTCTTCCCCGAAGAGCGGGTGGATATTTATACCGCTGTGGACGCCTATACCCTGGGCAGCGCCCGGATCACCGGGGAAGAGGGTCGTAAAGGCAGGATACAGCCCGGTTATCTGGCCGACCTCGTCCTCCTGGACCGGAACATCTTCGCCGTTCCCGCCGATGAGATCCCTCAGGCGAAGGTTATGCTCACGATGGTGGGAGGAGAGATCGCCTTTTCCTGTTAGAAGGTGGTTTTTTTGTGCTAATTAGAGTCTGTCCACAAAGTCGGTTACTTTGTGGACAGACACTGCCTAATATGCCCGCTCCAAGCCTCCGCAAGGTGCTGCGATAGGGCTTCGCAGGGTGCCGCGATAAGCCTTCGCAGGCGGCTGCGATAGGGCTTCGCAGGGTGCTGCGCAAGCCTATCGCAGGGGCCGCGCTAGGCT
>JAITBO010000064.1 GCA_031283505.1 Treponema sp.
CGAACTCCTCCCATATCGCACTGAGCACTTTTACAAACCCTTCTCCGTATTTGACCGGTCTGCCACCCCGCTTCCCTTCCGGGCGGGATGCTCTCCTGCTTTTTGTCCCAGGCTTTCCCGCTTCTTTTTTCCGGTCATAGCTACCCGGCGCCGCCGCTAGATAACTCCGGTTCAATCCGGTTACCGGCACGAGCCTATCCGGCAATTCCTTGCGCCCTTTTTTCGACGCCCTTTGATACTCCTCAAAATTGGCTTTGAGGATTTCTCGTCTAGTGTGCATATCCAGCCTCATTTGTCCCACCTTACCGGGGGACTATTTTATATTTGGGCTAGATTTTTAGTTATTAGGCTTCCGCTTTTTCGACTAGGTTTTATTTTTAGGCATCACGCCGATCGCATTGCCTCATGTAAAAAATCTGACCATGGAAACCTAAACTATATCCGGTGGAACTGTCCATCGGAAGAAACATTGGGGTTATCCAGGAAAGAACGAAAACCACTTAACACGGGAGTTTGCCCTCCCTTACCGGGCCACTCAGACAAAAACCGCGAATTCTCTGAGCCTTACCGGGTTTATCACCATTACCGGATTCAACCGGAAGTACGCCATCGGTATCTTTAACGGCGAGGGGAAAACCAGACTCCTCCGCGTGAACGGAAAATTGGTCAAAGCGCACATCTCCCATAAAACCCGGAATAAGCAGCGGTGGCAGGGTGTATCTTGTTGGCGATAAAACCATCTTTAGCCAAGACTGGTGGTACAATCTACGGTTATGACAGCGGCAACCCGGACGATCCATACAGTAATAAGGCAATTATAGCGGATGGTAAAAAACGGTAAGCCCTAAAAGCTGCCCCGTAATGGGGGGTGGTGGTTTTTTACACTTGTACCGCGCAAGGGATAGAAGCGGTATAAAGTTTTGACAGGCAAAGCCTGTCAAAACTTTATTTAAGTGGATAGCCCGGTTCGGCCATAGGCCGAATGCGCCCAAATTTAACGGAAACGCGCCTCTAAAGGGACTGGCGTCCTTTTCTTAATATGATTTTTATGTAGTATTATAAGAATGACCGGCAGTCGTATTCAATTTTATCGCAATACCCTTTATGATTGATATGAGAAGCGTCTATGAAGAAGGACAATCGGGAGATAATCATGAGTGATTCCGGGTTTGAAGACCCTCAGAAAAAAAACAAACGGAATTCCGGCCCTCAATTCCCTTTCGGGGGGCCAAAGCTGCCGGATCCCAAACGGTTCGGCGGATGGAAGTTTTCCATTGTATACATCCTGATCATCATTGTGGGGATGAGCCTGTTTAATTATGTGTTCCTTGGCAAGGTGAATAATACTATTGATTTTTCGGAATTCAAGGCAAAAATCGCTTCCGGGGAGATAAAGAGGGTGGAGCTGTCGGATTCCTATTTCACCGGGTATACCTCTTTTAGGCAGGAACTGCCGCCTGATACGTTCCTGCGAAACCCCTACCGGAACGCGCCGAATGCGGCGTACCGGACGGTTCCCATAGGCGATCCTGAATTTATCAAACTTATGGACGAGCGGGGGGTTTCCTATTATGCCGTTTCCAGGGAGGGAAGCACGGTTCTCAATATCATCTTCAGTTGGGTGCTTCCTATAGCGTTCTTCTTTTTTATATGGCGGTTTCTGCTGAAGCGCCTGGGTGCCATGGGGGGCAACGTGCTTTCCGTAGGGCAGAGCCGGGCGGTCATCGTGGCGGAGGGAGACATTGTTACCCGCTTCCGTGACGTGGCCGGAGTGGATGAGGCCAAGGAAGAACTCGTGGAGGTGGTGGACTTTCTGCGGAATCCCAAGAAGTATACCGAAATAGGCGGGAAGATTCCCAAGGGGGTGCTTCTTATTGGGCCGCCGGGTACGGGGAAGACCCTCCTGGCCAGGGCTGTGGCGGGAGAGGCGGGGGTGGCCTTTTTCCGCATGAGCGGTGCCGACTTTGTGGAGATGTTCGTCGGCGTGGGCGCCGCCAGGGTACGGGATCTTTTCAAGCAGGCCCGGGAAAAAGCCCCCTGCATCATCTTTATTGACGAACTGGATGCCATTGGCAAGAGCCGCATCAACAATGTCGCCGGGGGGAACGACGAGAGGGAGCAGACCCTGAACCAGCTCCTGGTGGAGATGGACGGCTTCGACGCCACGAGCGGCCTTATCATTCTGGCGGCTACCAACCGGCCCGACGTACTGGACCCGGCGTTGCTGAGGCCGGGCCGCTTTGACCGCCAGGTCCTGGTGGATCGTCCCGATCTTAAGGGCCGGGAGGAGATACTCAGAATACATTCCAAAGGCGTCAAGCTGTCCCCAGCGGTGGATCTGTCGGTGACCGCCAGGGTGACTTCCGGGTTTTCCGGCGCGGACCTTGCCAACATCGTGAACGAGGCGGCCCTGCTGGCGGTGCGGGCGGGCAGAAAGCTGGTGGAACAGCAGGATTTTGACGAAGCCATAGAGAAGACCGTGGCGGGTCTGCAAAAGAAGACCAGGATACTTAAACCGGAGGAGCGGAAACTTACGGCTTACCATGAGGCGGGGCACGCCCTGGTGGCAGCTTTTACCCCCAACGCCGATCCGGTCCAGAAGATTTCGATAATTCCCCGTGGTTTTGCCCTGGGCTATACCTTGCAAATGCCCGTGGAGGACCGGTATACGATGACCCAGTCGGATCTTCTGGGGAAGATAGACATACTCCTGGGAGGCCGTATCGCCGAGGAAATGATTTCCGGGGAGTTTTCCACCGGAGCGGCCAGCGATCTTACCAAGGCCACAGACATAGCCCGAAAGATGATCACCGACTACGGCATGAGCGAACGGTTCCGCCATGTGGCTCTTACCTCCCGGGGCGCGGGTATGGGCGGCACGGAACGACAGGAACCCATGTTTCAGCGGGAATATGCGGAAAGCACCCAGCAGTACGTGGACGAGGAAATCGCAAAGATCATCAATGACCGTTACGATGCGGTCAAGGAGACGCTTACCCGGAAACGGGACATCCTGAATGCCGTGGCTAAAAAACTACTGGAGCAGGAAACCCTGGACGAGAAGGAATTTAAGGCCCTGGTAAACGGGGGGCAATGAACAGGCGGGGGATTTTTCCTGTTGCCGTTTCAGGTGTTTTCATCAGGCAGATAACTGCCGCGCAATTCGTTAACCATTTTAATAAAGGAATCTTCCATATTGTCCAGGTAGGTGGTTATAAATGTGGGATCAATGCCGAGGGGCGTCGAGTTGGGATTAAAGAATTGATAAGGTTCGATTTTGAGTGCGTTGGACAGTTTAGCCAGGGTATCCGGAGAAACCCACTTGCGACCGTTTTCAATATCGTTGATAAAGTTATGGGTCAAATCCGCCATGTTTGCCAGGGTTAGTTGAGAAATATTTTTTTGAGTTCTAAGCCGTTTAAGGTTCTTTCCCAATAGGAGATTTATGTCATCGCCGGTTAAACAACACATTATAAACAAGCATCTTATGTAACGAGTCTTTGCGGCAAATAGCCGATAGAGACATGGTGTCGCTGATAGTTTGACTAATAATGATAAAGGGGCAGATCGTTCAGTAACAGGATTTCGGGCCGGTATTCAAAGTGCATAGTATCGTAAAAGAGCCATTTTCCTCCCCAGATAAAGCCGTAAGCTTCAAAAGCCTTAATGACTTTGCCGGGCGGGTGGAGCCGTTTCGTGTAGGGAACCGTCCACCATTGGGGATTATTCCGGGAAGTCCACAGCCAATAGGTTTCGCGTCCTCTGGAAGACGCGGGTAGTATATCAACGGCGGTTCCGTAAGCGTGGAAGCTCCTGCTCTGGGTATCCGCTATGCTTCGCCAGTTCCAGCCGGACAGGGTCTCTATGCTGTTTATCCAATCCCTTACCTGGGGATCTGTTTGGGCGTCCCGCTGAATTCGGGTTTCAACCAGGGCAAGTTCTTCCATAATTGCATAGTGAACCAGGACATTATGGCTAAAAAGCCGTATGGTTTTGACCCTTTCGTAAGCCTCTTCCCGGCTGTGGGCCTGCCAGAGGGCGTCGTAAAAGTGCTGCGAGCGTTTGGGAGGGTTCTCTCGGCGGCGCTGGGCGAAATTCCGCAGCCGTTCCGTTTCCGAAGGTTCCGGTTCTCTCCAGGGGGGAAGTTCCGGGGCATAGTTGTAGAACGGCTGGGGATCGTACTCCAGGGCTTTGTCCCTGAGTTCTTCGGGGAGGATACGTCCCTGGGCATAGTAGAACCACTGCCCCATGACCGGAACAGCCCAGTCCCCGTCCCTCAGTTCCGCCCTCCCTATCCGGTCAGGGTAGGCCGCTGCCAGGGCCTTCATCACCTGGCTGGCCCGGTCGTCCCGGGACTGTTCCGGGGCAACGCCCGGTGAAGGATTGGCGTCCCCCAAACCAGAAGTTTCCGCAAGTTCAAGAGGTCCGCCGTCATACCGAACCGCGTTATTTTCGGCTTTCCCCCAGGAAAAGAGAGGACCGGCGGTAAAAAGTATAAAAAATATTATGAAAACATATCGGAGAAGGAATATAACAGGGAAAAAAACATTTTTTGAACAGGGATATACATAAGGTGCTTCAATTATCGAAAGACAAATCATCGAAAGACATAATAATACAGGGATTGGGGTATGTAAAGTGGGGGTTTGCGGGACGGCCCGGTTAACATAAGTCTCCCATTATGCCATTATGGTACACTACGCTGGAGGGAGGGGATTGCATGGCTAAAGTTATTGTTGTAGGCGCGGGGATCTCGGGGTTGTCCGCAGGGATATATGCGGCAAAAAGCGGATTTGATGTAACTATCTGCGAATCCCATACAACGCCCGGCGGCAGTTGCACAAGCTGGCGGCGGCAAGGTTACCTCTTCGAGGGGGGTATGCACTGGCTCAACGGGTCGGGGGACCGGAAGTCCTTCAACAAACTCTGGTGGGAGGTAGGCGCCATTAATGATGCTACGCGGGTCCTGTATACCGATCCTTTTCTGACCTGCGACAACAAAGAAGGGCGTGTTTCCCTCTACCGGGATATAGAGCGATTTGAGGCTCACCTTTGCGAGACGGCTCCGGAGGATATGGCGGCTATACGGAAACTCTGCCGGGATATGCGGCGTTTTGCCCGGGTAAGTATCCCGATAATGGATATACCCTGGCTCAAGGTCCGGCAGAAAAGCCCCCTCCGGTGGCGGGAGCTTGTCAGGATGATCCCCGCCTTGTTTCGTATGGGGTCTCTGAAAAACATAACCGCCGAAGCCTATGCGAGCCGGTTCAAAAACCCCGCATTGCGGCTCCTCCTGTCGAGCGTGGTAGGTTCCGGTTATGACGCCGTGTCTATGTTCTTCATCCTGGGATGCTATGTCTCAGGCGATGGGGGCTATATTGAGGGTGGTTCCCTGACCATGGCGGGAAATATGGCAAAACGGTTTGCCGCATTGGGCGGGAATATCCGCTACGGTTCCCGCGTAGACCGGGTGCTGGTCTCTGGTGGCAGGGCTGTGGGGGTTTCCGTCCGGGGTGAGGTTATCCCCGCCGACGCGGTGATAGTCGCCGCCGACACCCTTTCCGCAGTGGACACCCTGTTTGACAAACCCCTCACCGAGCCTTGGGTGAAGAATATGCGCCGGGGTACGGAACTTACGATGAACGCCTTTCTCTGTTACGGTTTTGAAGCCGATCTTTCGGAGCTTCCTGATACGGCGGTGTTTGCCCTGGACAAGCCTTTCGAGTACGTGGACATGACCGTAAAGAGTCTTTGTTTTCATAATTACGCCCGGTATCCCGGCTACGCGCCTTCCGGATGTTCCGCAGTGACCGTTACCATATCTCCCGGCGATACCTATGCCTATTGGAAACGCGCAAAGGAAGAAGGGAAGTACGAACAATGCAAGCGGGAACTTTCCGACATGGTGCTGGGCAAGCTGGAAGAAAAGTACCCGGCCCTAAAGGGCAAAGCCGTGGTCAGGAATACGGCGACGCCCCTCACCTACGAGCGTTATTGTGGAACCTACCACGGTTCCTGGATGACCAAAACGGCTCCCGGACGGCGGCGGGCTGCGTACCCCTGCAAGGTAAAGGGGATGAGCAACGTCTACTTTGCCGGCCAGCGCATCCGGCCCCCCGGAGGTATGCCTTCCGCCCTCCTCACCGGAAGGACTGCGGCCCAGTATCTTTGCCGGGATTTTGGGAAAGACTTTGTTTCGCCGTAATTGACGGGTTTTGGACGTATGTGGGGAAAAAGCACACGGTAGGGATAGAAGGGAATAATTGCCGGCTGCATCGGATATGGCGGGTATTTCGGAGGACCTGTTGTTTTTCCAGGAAAGTGATCAACCACTTGAAGGCGTTTGATATGGCCTTTTTTTACATCAACTATGATTTCGTTTGAGGGCTGTCATACTTTGCGGATCACCTCCCTAAATGTAAAATTGTTACCTGTAAGTAGACGGACGGGCGCCGTTTCCGGTATACTTTGGATAACCAGAGGCTTTCCTAAAACCGAGCGCGTTAGCGTATAGTCAATTAGGTTTGGGACAGGCTTATCGAACAAATCATTAAGCGAGGAATTGAATGATACGAGGCGGAGATATTGTTAAAGGAAGCTGCCTGCTCCAGAAAGGGCAGCCCTATCTGGTCATTGAACGGGAATTCCACAATCCCGGAAAAGGAACCGCCATTGCCCGGATTAAAATGAAGAATATCAAGGACGGGTCGGTTTTAGCCTTGACTATACCCACCCAGCAGGAAGTTGAAGACGCTACGGTGAACACCCAGACCTGTCAGTACCAGTATGTGGATCAGGACAATTTTCATTTTATGGACAACGAAACCTATGAACAGTACGAGGTGCCCATTGCCGAGATGGAAGAAAAGAAATATTACCTGAAAGAGGGAGAACCTTACGAACTGACTATCTGGGAAAGCAAGGTCATCGACATCAAGATTCCCTACAAGGTGGTGTTCACCGTAGCCGAATCGGAAAACTACGTGAAGGGCGACACCGTTTCCGGCGCCACCAAGCCTGTCGTTACCGAAACGGGTCTGACCGTCCGGGTTCCCCTGTTCATCAAGCAGGGTGAACGCATTCTGGTCAATACCGAAACCAACGAATACGTGGAACGGGTGAACGGCTGAACGGAAAGGCCCGGTCCGTATCCGACAGGCCGGAGAAGTTGCTTCCTCCGGTTTCCTCCTGTATTGAAGCCTGCTCCCACAAATCCTTTCCCTTTACCTTCCGGGGCATTGAATTTGAATTCGCCCTGTCTCAGGGCTTGTTCAGTTCCGCCGGGGTGGACGGGGGAACCCGGTTTTTGCTCAAAATTTTTTCCCACAGGATTGACGAAGTTTTGGCGGCGGGACAGTCCCTGCCCCGTTCCATTCTGGACGCAGGGTCCGGGGCCGGAATCCTGGGCGTCTGCGCCGCCCGCGCCTTAAACGCGGCCCGGGCCGGTTGGGATGGCCGGGTACGGGCCCAGGACAGGGACGAACTTGCCCGGATATTCACCCTCTACAACGCCGCAGTGAATGGCGTCTCCCCCGCTTTTTTGACGGCTCATACCGAACCCCTGTTGGCCGGGCCGCCGGAGGGAGGCTGGGACCTTATCCTCTCCAATGTCCCCGCCAAAACCGGGAGACCCGTGCTGTTGGACTTTGTTTCCCGGTCGGCAGACCTCCTCAAGACCGGCGGCCAGGTGATGATAGTGGTAGTAAACCCCCTGGCGCAGCTTTTCCGCAGCCGTATCGCCGGACTGGAACTTCCCCTGCTCTATGAGGAAAAGAGCCGGGAACATACGGTTTTTATCTATGGAAAGAAAGAACAACCTTTGGGGAGCGATTCAATACTCAATTCCAGCCTGTCAAAGGGTGACAGTTTCCTGCAAAAAAGGCCGGCGTACTTGCGGGGTTCCGCAGATTATACCATGGAAAAGGTTTCGTATCATATTGACGCTTTTCACGGGGCAGCCGGTTTCGACACCCCCGGCATGGTGGTTCAGACGGCAGTAAAACTGTTGAACCGTTTGAAAGGACGGCTGGGATCGTCCGTGACGGCGCTTGTCCACGAACCGGATCAGGGGCATTTCCCGGCATGGCTGGCCTCCTCGCGGCTGGCGTCTCCTGCACCGGCCCAAAACGGACGGTGGGTCTTCTCCGGGCGGAACATCCTGGCCCTGGAAGCGGCCCGTCACAACACCCTTCGCGCTCTGGGGGAAGCCGCAGGAAAAACGGAAATAAGGCTGCTCCCGGCGGTTGACCCGGACCTGGACCGGGCGGCCTTGACCGTTGCGGGGGACGGCGGATTCGATCTCATTGCCCTTTTTCCCGAAGCTGTCCCCCACGGGGCCGGGCTGTCGGCAGCGCGCCTGGACGCATGGTGGGACGCCCTGGTGACACTGCCGGCGCCGGGAGGCATCCTGATGGCATCCCTTTCCGCCTCCGGCGCGGAACGGTTTGACCGGCGCAAGCCAAAAGAGTTTACCCGTTTAGGAGATATTAAGCGCGCTGGATTCAGGGCGCTGGCCTACGAGTACAAAAATTCCTTATAAACGGCGCCGCCTTTCGCGTCCCGGTGGATCGTCGCCCCGGACATCCGTGTTCCAGGCATCATCGTCCGGATCATCCCGGTAGGGAGCCTTTTCCTTTTTAGCTTTAGGCGCCGCATCCCGGCGGGAAAAGGCGAAAAGAAACAGGAGAAACAAGGCGAAAAACAAACCGAAAACTATGAGTTCCTGCCAATTTACCTTCTGGACCGGTGTAACCGGCTTAACCGGCAGGGGAAGTGTTATCGGTCCTGATTCGGCTTCCTGGGGAGAAGCGGTTACAATGAAAATAACGCTCACTATAAGAACAACAGCCGCAAGGATAAGGGCGATTACCGCAAGCCGCCTTACCATGGGAGACGACTTCTTTGATACCGCGAAATAGAGGATAAACGCCAGGGCTATAAAAGGCAGAGGTATTAGCGCCATGAATCTTAAAATACTCCCTGAAAAAAGAGAATTCAAGAGGCCGCATTGCCTAATAAATATTCTAGTATCCCGACATGATTAAACCTGCGGATTTGGGCGCATCCGGCGCACACGCCGGACCGGGCTATCCGCTCCAATTCCTCGTGCTTTTAGGCATTCCGCCTAAAAGCCCTGCGGGATTTCCGCTTCTATCCCTTGCGCTTCGCTGTGCGATACAATCTCCCGCCAGAAAGCAAAACCACATTTTCATAACTGACAGGTGATCGCCCTTCTCATCTGCGATCACATCATTTTCGGTGAACCCGGAGAAACGGAGGAGGAGGCCGGTGTGGCCGCAGGTGCGGTTTTTTATATGCAGGAAAAAGGAGGGGTTTGATATGCTGGCAAAGGAATACCCGGAAGTGACGAAGGTAGTGGGAACGTTGAAGAAGCTGAGTTAGGGGGAACGGCGCCGGGAAATAAAGTTCCAGGAAGAGATATGAAGGAAGGACCAGGCCGTGATGGCTGAAGACGCCCGTGAGGAAGGCAGAAAAAAGAAGAGGGCCTCAGGGATGGAGCTTATTGCCTGCGGCCTGGATTTGCCTCTTGAAACAGTTAAAGGCTTATAGAAAAAACGACGCCTTTTCCTGACGCCGCGTTTCAATTTTAGAGCTTACTCCGGTTTAATATCTATCAGGACAAGACCCGCATTTGTTGCGTGGAAGTTCATTCGATTCGGACAAGCCAGCCTTTTGTATCCGGGATGATCCCGTACTGTATGCCCTTGAGGGTATCCCGAAGTTCCGCAGTGAGTGCTCCGACCACGCCGTTGTTGAAGACTGTCTTATTTCCCTGATACGTAAGAGAGACAATGGGCGTTGCCCCGGCGGCGGTACCGCTGACAAAACATTCCTTCGCTTCGGAAATAACTTCATCTATAGCGACCTTCCGTTCCGAAACCGTAACGCCCCGATCCCTGGCGAGTTCTATGATGCTGGAGCGGGTAATCCCCGGAAGTATGGTATCCCCCAGTTCCGGGGTTACCAATTCTCCGGACTTTAGGTAGAAGAAGATATTACAGGAGGAACCTTCCTCAACATACTTGCGCTCCGTAGCGTCCAGGAAGATACATTCAATGTAGCCGGACTCTGCGGCTTCGTGTTTCGCCAGGGCGGAGATGACATAGTTAGACGCCGCCTTGATCCAGCCCGTACCCTTTGGGGTAGCTCTGACGCGCTCGGTGATAACGGCGTCGGGAGTTCCGGCGGAAAAATAAGCACTTACCGGGGATGTGACCACGATCACCCAAGGCTTTTTGGAAATATTGACCCCTATACCGCCTTCGGAATAGGTGAAGGGACGGATATAGATTGAATCGGCATTGATAAAGGAATCTTTTTCCCATTCAGGCTTATATGAGATCGAAAAGCCCAGGGCGGCATTCTGTTTTACCGTTTCTTTTACGGCTTTTACAAAGAGGTCTTCCGGAAAAGGGGGCATATAGAGCCCTTTCATGGACTTGTTGAACCGCGCCGCGTTCCTGTCCGGACGGAAAATAACCAGTCCGCCCTCTTTTAGGGGCAAAGCCTTTAGGCCCTCAAAACAGCCAAGCCCGTACTGGGACGTATAGGATACCAAGGGCATATCATCAAAAAAATTACGGGAATCCGCCAGAGCTGCGGCCTCGGCTTCGCCCAAACGAGCCTCTTCTTCCAGTGTTTTATGGTTTTTTTCCAGGTACTCTTCTTTCCACCCGTCCAGGGAATAACGGGCCCGGTAGATAACCGGATACGAATTCAATGAAAATGCCATAACTATCTCCTTGCGTCCTTAGAATAACATAGCGGAATGGAGAATACAAGAGCCCGCGTTGCCTCATTGAAAAAGTAACCCAAATCAAGGCAGACTATCCGGAGCTAATAGTTCCCGGAGGTCAAAATGGGGGTATCCATGAGCGCAAAGCGAAACGTCATCGCCGGATACCG
>JAITBO010000406.1 GCA_031283505.1 Treponema sp.
TTTAGCTCCCTCAGGGTAAGGGGGGCTTCGGCAGGTTTTTCTCCGGGAACGACGACCCATTGGATGCCTTTCTTTTCCGCCAGGACGAACTGTTGGGTGAGTTTTTTCGCCTCCGGAAAGACCTCGCAAGGGATACCCCGTTCCCTGAAACGTTCCGCCAGGGCCTGATACGCCCCCACCGCCGCCTCGTCCACGCAGGCTATGACCGCCTTCGCGTAAGTACTCCGTCCCCCGATTTTTCCCAGATTTTCCAGGGCGGCGATGAGCCGGTCCAGCCCTATGGAGGTCCCCACCCCTGGGAGCCGTTCCCGCGAATAAAGGCCCGCCAGGTCGTCGTAGCGACCGCCCGAACAGATCGAGCCTATTTCCGGCATGGCCTTGAGGAAGGTCTCGAAGACCACCCCGGTATAGTAATCAAGCCCTCTGGTGATGGAAGGGTCAAGGACGAAGGAACCCGCCGTTCCCGTATCGATCATGAAGGATCGTATCAGGCGGAGCCGCTCCGATTCGGGACATTCCCCGCCTGCGGCCCCGGTGACGGTTTCCAGCACCTCTTCGAAGCTCCCGCGGGCTTCCACGAAGCGAAGTATCTCCGCGGCTTTTTTCTCCCCCGCGATTTCCCCAAGGGATTCCTCCGTGGCCTCCCGGCCCGCCTTTGCGAGTTTATCCACAGTACGTAGGATGTCCGCCGATTTGTCCCGCAAGTCAAGGCGGGCGATGAACCGGTTGAAGAGCCCCCGGTGGTTCATCCTGATGGTTATGTCCCCGGCGCCTATGGCCGTTAAGGTATTACGCATTACCAGGAGAATTTCAAAGTCCGTTGCCGCGTTCTCGCTTCCGACAATATCAATGTCGCACTGGGTGAATTCCCGGTAACGCCCCCGCTGGGTGTTTTCTCCCCGCCAGACCTTTGCGATGTGGTAACGCTTGAAGGGCAGAGGAAGCTGCTCCCGGTGTTCCGCTACAAACCGGGCGAAAGGCACCGTAAGGTCGAAGCGGAGGGCCACGTCCCGGCCCCCATGATCCGTAAAGCGGTATATCTGTTTTTCCGTTTCGCCCCCGCCTTTGCCCAGAAGAATCTCCGCATATTCCAGCGCCGGCGTGTCGATGGGCACAAAGCCGTACAGCCGGAAGGATGCCTCGATCCGCTCTACCAGGGAACGCCGCTCTATTTCGGCGGCAGGAAGGAAATCCCGAAAGCCTTTGAGAATTTTCGGTTCAATTAAGTTTGCCATAATAACCCGAAGCCGGTCAAAATTACAGAATTTTGGACCGCTGCCTTTTATGGTGAATTTTCGGCCCTTCCAAGGATAGGCCCCGGCGCCGGACCAGGCCCCTGCCGGATTTTCCGCAGAAAGACCCTACCGGGCGGCCTTCGACGCGGTATTTGTTTGTATAGTATACCAATAATCTTCAATGATCTCCACCAGTTCAGGACAAAAGGCCAGGTTTGCGGAAGTCCTGATTATTCCCTGGGGAAGCCTGCCCGCGTTATTTATCGTTCCGGCTACGGAGACGCGGTACTTTTTGAAAAACAACTGGTAAGCTACCGACGTACCCGGCGGGCGGTCCGTAGAAGCAGCCGCTTCCAGGTGCTCTATCGTTTTGATACTTAGGTTGAAGACCTGAATCCTTTTTTCCCGGGTATTCGGTTCCGTAATCGTGGCATACATATTATAACCTAGAAGGTTTGCCACGTTGGGAGTCATCCTGATGACCGAATTCCTGTAATCGTCGTATTGGACCCTGAGCCGGGCCTGATTGTCCAGAAAATTTCCCAGCAGGATCACCAGATCATCGGGAGTGGTTTTGTAATCAACCGCAAAGAGCCCCACGTTTTCCCGGCCTTTCATCTGCCCTATGGTCACCAAATTACAGCGTATAAAGAATTGTATCGGCGGCTGTTTTTTGTCCGGGGAAAACCCTATGGAAAGCCCCACGATGCCGTTAATATACCGTTGAAAAAAAATCAGTTCCTGCCTGGAGAGGGAAGCAATAAAAAAGGAACGCTTAAATCCAAGCTGAAAAGGGACACAGAGGATGACGTATTTATCGATCTTTAAATGACAATGAATTTTGTCGACACCGAGCTTCATAAGGGTATATTGATTGCACGCAATACTCTGATCCTCGTACTTTGATAAATACTGAGTTAGCCTTGCCTGCACGTTAGCCATTTATTACTCCACTTTAGATTATATTAAAATTTACAATAAAAGACTGAATAACGCAACAGGCCCCGGCGCTTTTTATTCGTATGCGGATATTAACAGTCTTCAAACCGGATTCCTTCTCCTGCCGGGATGAAGCGCCGGGCTTTCCTCCCCAGGATTCTCTCTGCCCAGGAAGGGGGCAGCCCGGGGCGCAGGACCTTTTCGGTCCTCAGGATCCCTGTCATGCCGGCCTCTATCACCTCCCCTTCGGCAATGTCCCTGAGGGCGTGGACAGACCGGTTGGTCCGCTCGTAGTTCGCCTTTTCCGAAGGGGCCAGCCGCTTGACTCCGTCCCCCAGGACGGCGCGAACCAGGGCTTCCCCCCGTTCCCGGGAATAGGCCGCGATTACTTCGTCCCGGCTCGCGGCGGCGGCCTGTTTTACGGCCCTGACCATGCGGGCAAAGGAGTCCGGCGGCAGGGCAATGGGATCGTCCAGGCCGGGATCGGAGCGGCTCATGCAGAAATGCTTTTCTACAGCGGCCACCCCCATGGCGACGGACAGGACCGGGACCAGTTCCGGGTCTGTACTGTGATCGCTTATCCCCACGGCAGTCCCGAACACCGCGCCCAGGCTTTCCAGAGTCCTGAGATTGTAATCCTTTTCCGGGGCGGGGTAGGCGGTAACACAGTGGAGGAGGCAGACCTTTTCCGCCGGGAAAAATCCCAGGGCTTCCTCGATGTCCCCCAGTTTGGAGACCCCCGAAGAAAGGAAGACCGGTGCGCTATATCCGGCAACCTGCCTTACCAGAGCGGTGTAGTTGAGTTCCGGGGAGGCTATCTTGAAGGCTTTGGGCTTTAGTTCCCACAGTTCCCTGGCGCTGCGGGGTCCGAAAGGGGTACACAGGAAGAGGATACCTTTAGATTCCACGTATTCCTTTATACCGGCGTAAAAAGAGAGGGAGACTTCCAGTTTCTTAAAAGTATCGTAGAGCCTGACCATGCCACCGGGCAGGAGGACTTCTCCGGTGTTGGGGTGGAGTATCTCGTCGGCATAGACCATCTGGAATTTGACGCATCCCGCTCCGGCCAGGGCCGCCGCGTCCACAAGTTCCCGGGCCTTTACAGGGTCCGCTCCGTGGCTTGTACCAATCTCCGCGATGATTAAGGGACTTTCGGGAACCTCAAGGCTCCCGGAAGAATAAACAGTACCGTCTACGATAAAAGCCTTACCCATAATTTCTTCTCCAAAAGATATATAACCTTTTCCCGCAAAATCCGTCAAGATAAGGTAACCTGAAAACAGGAATTTAAAGTATCACCCATCGGGTTCATCAAAAACAATCTACCGGTATATTGAGTTTGTTCCAAAACGTAACTATTCAGCCAGTCTGAAGCTAAAAAAGCATCAGATTTTGTCAAATTCAAGAGAAATTTGCTGAATTTTGGAGGTTTTTAGCACATTTTTTAGTAGGCATAGTTTCCTGA
>JAITBO010000081.1 GCA_031283505.1 Treponema sp.
AGGGCCTGAAGAACCTTCTGAATGTCGCCAAGGCTGAGGGACTTTACGGCTTCCTCCACCACCGCCGGATAATCCTTTTTGAGGGTTTCCAGGATGGCCTGAGTCTCCTGACGGCCAAGGATCTCCGCAGCATGACGCTTGATGATTTCCGTAAGGTGGGTGGCGATAATTGAAGGGGGGTCCACCACAGTATACCCCGCCCGTTCGGCCTCGTCCCGTCTGTCCTCGCTGATCCAGGCAGCGGGCAGGCCGAAAGCCGGGTCCCGGGTCTTTTCTCCGGGAATCTCCACGGTAACCCCGCCGGGGTTAATGCAGAGGTAATACCCCATGCGTATCTTTCCCCGGCCCGCGTCAACACCTTTTATTTTGAAACAGTATTCCGAGGGTTCAAGGCGCATATTGTCGATAATCCGTATCCGGGGAAGCACTATCCCCAGGTCCAGGGCCGTTTCCCGGCGTATGCGGGTGACCCGCTCCAGGAGTTCCGCCCCTTTCTCCTTATCCACCAGGGGAATAAGGCCGTACCCCAATTCCAAAGACAGGGGGTCCAAGGGCACCACCGGAGACATCTCCTCCTCCCTGGGCTTCTTCGCCTCCGCAGCTTTGGCGGCGGACTGCTGAAACGAGGCCTTCCGCTGTTTGTTCCGCCTGAGCCTGAAAGCCGTAAAACCCAAAAGAATGGCCATGGGGATAAGCACATACCAGGGGAAACCCGGAAGTACGGAAAACAACGCAAGCACTCCCGCGCCTATCCAATAGATGCGTTCGTCCCTGGTGAACTGATCTCCTACCTCCTCGCCGAAGGTACCGTTGGACACGGACCGGGTGACGATGATGCCCGTAGCGGTGGAAACCAGGAGGGCCGGAAACTGGGACAGGAGGCCATCGCCTATGGAAAAAGCTATATAGGTTCCCATGGCTTGAGTAAAGGGCTCTCCGTGGAGGCTTACCCCCACGATGACGCCCCCCAGGATGTTGACTACCGTGATGAATATCCCCACTTTCACGTTCCCGGAAACAAATTTGCTGGAACCGTCCATGGCGCCGTAAAAGTCCACTTCTTTCTGAAGATCGTTTTTCCGCGTCAGGGCTTCTTCCTCGGTAATGGCCCCGGAGTTGTACTCCGCTTCGATAGCCATCTGCTTTCCGGGCATGGCGTCCAGGGCGAACCGGGCGGCCACTTCGGCGATGCGGGTGGACCCCTTGGTGATAACCGCCGCCTGGACAGCGATGATGACGATAAAAATGATGAACCCCACCACAAGGCCCTCGGTTCCGCCGCTTCCCACAACAAAGGAGGAAAACGCCCGGACCATGCGCCCGTCAAAGGCGGCCCCCCGGGTCAGGATGAGCCGGGTAGAGGAAATGTTCAGGGCCAGACCGAAGACGGTAATCACCAGAAGCACTGTGGGAAAAATGCTGAAGTCCACGGGTTTTTTGGTGTACAAAACGATGAGGAGGATGAACAGGGAAAGAACCAAATTCATGGCCATCAGGGTATCCAGGAGGACCGTAGGCAGGGGGACGACGATCATCATCACCACCGCTATTACGCCCAAGGCTATAAAAATATCAGGATCCCCGCTCTTTCCAAAAAAAGAACTTAATCTGTTTAACCCACCTGCTCTGTTTATTCCGGCAGCGTCCGCCATACCTTACTCCTTACGCCCTCATTCCTTCCGCCCTGCGGCGTTCTTCGTTAAGGCTCCACACCTTGCCAAGTATCTTTGCAACTACTTCATAGTACATTTCGGGGATAATATCCCCCACTTCAGTTTCCGCGTATAAGGAGCGGGCCAGGGGCTTATGCTCCACTATGGGCACCCCGTTTTCCACAGCGATACGCCTGATTCGGAAAGCCATCTCGTCGGCGCCTTTAGCGGTTACCTGGGGACCCTTCATTCCCTGGTGGTACTCCAGAGCCACCGCGAAGTGGGTAGGGTTGGTAACCACCACGTCCGCCTTGGGAACGCTGGCCATCATGTTACGGGTCATGATCTCCCGCATACGCTGCCGGAGCCGCGACTGGACCAGGGGATCCCCTTCGTACATCTTCCGTTCTTCCTTGACCTCCTGCTTGGTCATCTTGAGGGATTCCCGGTACTGCCACCGCTGGAACATCAGATCGGGAACGGAAAGAACCAAAAGCAGCAGGGCGGAGATGATGAGCATTCTAATCGCCAGAGACGCAATGAGGGTAATACCCATCCAGAGGTTGGCTGTCTGCAAATTCGCCAGCTTTTCTATTTCGGAACGGATCAGCACAAAAGCTACCACGCCTATGATGATCATTTTGAGTACCGACTTGGCAAAATTAAAAAGCCCGTCCATGGAAAACATCCGCTGAAAATATTTGCCGAACCGAGGGATGATCTTGGAAAAATTCGGCGCCAGGGGCTTGGTGGTAAAGAGGGGGCCGGTCTGCACTATATTGGCAAAGATCGCCGCCGCCACGGATACCATCACAATGGGCAGGACCAGGCGGATGAAATACCGGAAAAATGCCTCTGCGGCGATCCGGTCTTTCACTGGATCCAGTTCCGCCGCCCGGAGGAAAAAGAAGCGCAGCATTTCTACGCAGGTCCTGAGCATGGAAGGCGCCAGTATCAGTATCGCTATCGCCGGAAAAAGAAGCACCAGGGCGCCGATCAACTCCTGACTCTTAGCAACCCGGCCTTCCTCACGAGCCTTGCGTATCTTGTATTCCGAAGGCTCCTCGGTACGCCCTTCGTCCTCCGCGGCGAACCACTGGAGGTCCATGTTAAGGGCCGCATCATAGGCGGCATCACAAAAAAATTCCTTATCCGCCATACCCGCCTCCGATTTGACTGCCGACCCGGACGTAAAGGTCCTCCAGGGACGCAAAGGCCGAATCCACCACCCTGCCGAAAGCCTCCACCATAAAGGGCAAGGTCGCGGCAATAAGTACAAAGGCCACGGTAATGGAAATGGGAAACCCCTCGGAGAGGATGTTGATTTGCGGCGCGGCCTTGGAGATGAGCCCTGTGGCCAGGGATGTCAGAAACAGGGTCCCCAGGATGGGCAGGGAAATGATGATGGCGTCCAGAAAAAGCCGGGAAAGCCCCGACGCAAGGAGAACCACGACCGTCTCCCGGCCCGCCAGGAGAGACGGAGTACTCAGGGACTGGACGGACCGCAGAAAGCCCCCCAGGAAAAGCTGCTGAAAGCCCCCGGCGGACAGAAAGACCAGCATGGCCACCAGGTTGAGATATTGGCCCATGAGGGGATTTTCTATCTGGGACAGGGGATCAAAGGTTTCGGACGCGCCGAACCCCATCTGGAGGGAGAAGAACTGTCCTGCGGTAGAAAAGGCGGCGTATAAAATCGTAAGAAAGAAACCAATGATGATCCCGATAATCGCCTCCCCGGCCACCAAAAAAACAAAGGAGAGGCCAAAGAGTTCCGCCCTAAGATCGCCGAAGTAGGGAACGCTTTGGGCCGCCGGAAACACCCCGTAGGCGGCGAACCCCGCAAGAGCGATCTTCGCAACCTGGGGAATCGCCTCGGAAGAAAGGAGCGGCGCGGTTTCAATCATCGCCAGGGCCCGCACGGCAACCAGCAGAAACACCGGTGCGGCCCACAGAATTTCGTCAAACACCGCGCTTACCTCGCCATCTCCGGAATCATCCGGAAAAGCTGTACGGTATAATCCCCCAGGGATGAAAACATCCACCCTCCCAAAAGCCCCAGGACCAGAAGTATGACGATGACCTTGGGGACAAAGGTCAGGGTCTGTTCCTGTATGGAGGTAGTGGCCTGTAAAATGGCTATCACCAGGCCCACAGCCAGAGCGGAGATCAGAAGCGGGGCAGCCAGGAACAGGGTTTCCAGTATCCCCCCCCGGAGGAGGGTCGTGATTTCGCCTATACTCACGTATCTCTCCTAAACGAAGGATCGGACTATTTGATCCGTCAAAAGCCCCCATCCGTCCACCAGAATGAAAAGTATAAGCTTGAAGGGCATAGAAATCATGACCGGCGGCAACATGATCATGCCCATGGACATGAGAGCGCTGGCCACCACCATATCAATAACGATAAAGGGAATAAAGAGCAGTATTCCTATCTTAAAGGCGACGGTAAGTTCATTGAGGATGAAGGCGGGAATGAGTACATAGGTCGGGACATCCGCCAGGGTACTCGGCCTGTCCAGACCCCGCATGGCCATAAAAAGCCTGATGTTTTCGGGGTTTCCCTGCATCTGACGGTACATAAAAAGCCGCATGGGAATCTCGGCCTCCCGGTAGGCGGTTTCCACCGATATTTCGCCATCCGCCAGAGGCCGGAAGGCGTTCTCATAAACCGTCGTAAAGGTAGGCCACATAATGAAAAAGGTCAGAAAAAGGGAAATCCCCAGGATCACCTGGTTAGGAGGAACCTGCTGGAGGGACAAGGCCCGTTTGATAAAATCCAGAACGATGGAAATTCTGAGGAAACTCGTCATCAAAATAATGATGCTCGGCGCCAGGGAGAGGATGGTAATTAACAGGAGGAGTTGAAGGGAAAAAGCCACTTCCTGCCCGGATTCGGGGTTCCTGATGGTAAGGTCCACAAAGGGGATTACCGGGTCCGCCGGGGGAGAAGGAATGTTCATGGTTCCCTGGGTGGACATACCCGGAAAAGGCGGCGGTGCCTGGGCCGCTACGGAAAGCAGGGGAACCGCGATCAGAAACAGGAGAAACGCCCCCCGGAGGGCAGTCGTATTTCGCCTCATATCTATAATCCCCTAAGCCTTTCCCTGTTTTTCCGCACGTTGTCCGCCGAGAAATCCGGTTTATCCGGGGGAAGGTCCGGCCCCACGCCGCCTCCGAAACGGCGGAGAAGCGTACGAAAATCGGGGAACCTTCCCCCCGGAGACTCCGCCTGTTTTTGGGAGTCCTCCAGGAGCATGGTGTCCAGGGCATCTTTGTCAGTTATCTCGGAGATGAGGGAGACCCCGCCCTCCCCGGCCCCAACGAGCCAAGCCTGATTCCCCACGTTTACCACGTAGACAAAACGGTTGGATCCCAGATGGGCGCTAGTAAGTATCTTTAGATGGGGGTTGCGGCTGTCCCGCGGCCTGGATGCCCGGCGTATGAAAAACACGGCGCCATAAACGGCGGCAGCTACCAGGGCAAGCACCAGGACCATCCTAAAAACGACAAATCCCGATGAAACCGGCGAGGGACTGGTTCCCGGAGCCGCCTCACCCAGGATGATGGCGGATTCGTTCGGGGTTTCCGCAGACCGGGCCTGGGGAACAATATCCGCCGCCGCCGGCAACATTACTTCCTCCGCATTATCCGCATCCTGTGCGGCCAGATGAATATTATAATTGAATATAAAGAAGGCAAGGCACACCAGCGCCCAACCTAAATGAAGTCGATTCAGTTTTTCCCCTCCCAAGTACAAACTGATCCGGTTTTAGTCTGCCAAGTCTTCGACCTTCAGCCTAAATTATAAATATTCCTTAACTGATTTTCAGTATAAACGGGAATTCTTTTTTTGTCTACCCCATATCAGGCATTCTTTCTACGGGAGATACGATTTCCGTAACCCGGACGCCGAAATTTTCATCAATGACCACAACCTCACCCTTGGCTATAAGTTTATGGTTCACCAGAATATCCACAGGCTCGCCGGCAAGTTTATCCAGTTCAATGATGGTCCCTTCGCCCATGCTCAGGATTTCCTTGATGAGCTTACGGGTACGGCCCAGTTCAACGGTCATCTCCATGTAAACGTCCATGATAAGACCGATATTTCCCTGTTCCTGAGGATTCGCCTGGGGTATGAGGTTTGGATATTGAACCGATTGCACATTCGTGGGTCCCATTCCCGGCGCTATACCGCCCATACCGGGATTTCCGGCAAAACCGCCGCCAGCCATTCCGCCCCTCATACCCCCCCCCATATTCGGCACGGCGCTTCTGACAGGACCACCGCCCCCCATGCCCTGCATACCGGGTATACCAAAGTCCCCCATGCTGCTGCCGCCCCCGGCCAGAGCTTTGGCCATGTCCCCTGAAACCGTAGCGCCCAGAATCTCCCAAAGCTGATGAGACTTGCCGTCCCCCAAGTTGAGATCGTAGGCAGCGGCCAGAAAATTCCCCCCCGGCAGGGCCGCCACCGCCTTGGGAACGTTTGCCGTCTCCGGCGGAATCGCTGAAATAGACTTGTTGCCGGTCTTGCCGGTCAGGGAGGTGATCTGGGTCCCAACCATGGTAGAAACCGCTTCGCCTATCACCGACATGGCCATTTCGTCCAGGGTAATGTTGTCTTCCTTGTTCATAAGGCTGGCAATACCCTTGGCCGTATCTTCGGACATGAGGAAAAGGTGTTCTCCGGGAAAACCGGAAGTAAAGTTTATTCTGGTAACCGTCACCATGGCAGGCAGGGTCTGCAAAAAAGTATCCCGGTTAGTAAAATCCACCTGGGGATTCTTGAGGGACACCTCCGGCTTGGTCATCATGGAAAGGTTTGAAGACAAAACATCCACGGTAGAAGAAAGAAAATCCTGTATCTCACGCCGCTCGTCATCGGACCCGCCCGAAGCCGGGGCCGGTGAAGCGGCCTGGCCGCCTCCCCCGCCTCCGCCCAAATCGCCGGGAGCTACTCCCGACAATAGTGCGTCAATTTCATCTTGTGAAAGAGCGCCATCGCTCATAATATATCCCCTCCCTCGGATGAAATATCCTCAAATTCATCCTGCTCAAGTTCCGCAATTTTCTTAACTACCTGTACAGCGATCTTCTTGCCGATAACCCCGGGCCGACACAGAAACATCCGTTTGTTGCCTACGCTGAGAGAAAAGGGGTCCCCCATCCGGACACTATAGAGTTGTATAATATCTCCAATCCGCAGGGACAGCACGTCCCGGACCGGAATCTGTATCTTCCCTATTTCGGCTACTACGTTTACATCGACGGTTGAAAGTTTATCCTTTAATAAATTAAGGTTTTCCGTAGTGGTACCCCGGCGTATCGAGGAGTACCAAAACTGGGCCGACAACTTTCCGATAATCGGCTCAATCGTTAAATAAGGGATACAGAAGTTCATCATCCCCTCAATATCCCCTACTTTGGTTTCCAGGGTCACAAGGACAACCATTTCCGTAGGGGCTACGATCTGGGCAAACTGGGGGTTGGTGTCGATTTGACCAAGCCGGGGCCGCAGGTCTATAACCTGAGCCCAGGCTTCCCTCATGTTGCCCAGAATACGGACGATGATACCTTCCATGACCGACTGTTCTATGTCCGTGAGCTCGTGCTGGGATTTGGTCCCCTCCCCGGCGCCGCCGAAAAGACGCTCTATAATGGAAAAAGTCACCGCCGGATCTATCTCCAGGATGGCATTCCCTTTGAGAGGGTCCATGTTGATGATGGCCAGGGTAGTCGGGGTCGGTATGGATCGGAGGAATTCTTCGTAAGTAAGCTGATCAACGGAGGCCACATGGACATGGACCATGGTACGGAGCTGGGCCGAAAGGCTGGTAGTGGTGAGCCGGGCAAAGGATTCGTGCATGATGGAAACGGTACGTATCTGATCCTTGGAAAATTTGTCGGGCCGCTTGAAATCGTAGATCTTAATTTTACGAGTGTCCGCGGCGGGACGGAAATCTTCGGGTTCCGCTTCCCCCGCGTTAATCGCCGTGAGCAGCTGATCAATTTCTTCCTGGGACAGAACTTCTGTCATTGCATCTCCATCACATCCAACTGGTTAAACAGCACAATCCGGGCCTTGGAAGAATCCAGCACCCGGGTATTCAAAGCCTCGACTATCTCCTGTTTCAACCGGGCCTCGTTGGCGGGCAACAGATCCTCCCGGTATTTGCCGCTGAAAAAACTCCGCACAAAATCCTTGAGTTCGTATAACCGGCTGGTCAATTCGTTCTGCGCGTTTTTATCATTTATATCATACCCTATAACCATGTCAACTACCACCGAATAGGGAGTGGCGTCCTTGGTACGGGTCCGGACGGTACCTATGGAGGTAAACATCTGATACTCGGGACGTTTGCCGACCCAGGGAGATGCAGGCTCCGCCACAACAGTCTGATTCCGCCCCCCCTTATTGAGAATGTTATAGGTAATCACCGCTACGGTAACAATAAAAACCAGAGCTCCAAGCCCTATCGCCACGAATTTGAGTAAATTCGGCAGCAACGCGGCCAGGCCGGATGCTTTTTTTGGAGTGTTGTCTACCGATGATCCGCCTTCGTCAAGATCATTAAGTTCATCTTTGTCAGACATACTCTGATACCTCGCTTAAAAGTACCCCAAACCCGGCGAGTTTTAAGATACCCTTTGTATAATTATCGTATATTAAAATCAAAAACTATGCAAATATATTTAATAAATAGCAAAATAAACGCAAACGGAGATGGGCGTATCAGTCCCTTCGGGCCTGACCGGGCTATCCGCTCGAATAAAGTTTTGACAGACTCTGTCTGCCAAAACTTTATACCGCTCTATCCCTTGCGCGGAAGATAAAAAAAACCACGCCGAACCTAAGGTTCGGCCAAACGAACCTTACGAACTTTTTGCGGCGGTATTCTTTCGTTTGTTTGGTTCGCGGTTAAATTCTTCCTTGTGAGGCTTTCCCAAAACTTCAGTTTTGGGAAAGCCTTTATTAAAGTGAATTTCCAGCGCTTCCGTCAATACAACTTCCCGGTAATCCTGCCCAGCTTCCATACTCCGGTAAAACAGGTTCCGCCGGTCCGTTCCCCAGATTGCAAAGCTGGACTTCTATACTTATCCGCCTGCCCTCAACGATCCGGGCTCGGACATCCAGTACCCTTTTCACCCATGACTTTGAGAAACAGGTAATCCTTGAGGGGATTGAAGCAATCTTTCATCATGTAAAAACGTCCTGAAAAAGTCTGCTATGTTTAAGTATATGAGCCTGTTCCAAAATTTGTACCTGGCACCGTTAAAGGTGGCCTGGCACGGCCCCCATGCGTTTACATAAGAAAAAGTGTCCGCGAATGGATATAATTTTCACGAATTATTCGGATAAATTAGCGTTCATTCGTGTAATTCGAGGACCTTTTGATCCTAAAGTAAATACATAAAGGGGGTTCCCTCCCCAAAATACCATCGAACTCACGCCATTTATCCTAAACAACCTATAAGTGCCCTTCGTCCAGGATAACAACATCCACCCGCCGGTTATAGGCCCGGCCTTCGGGGGTGTCGTTCCGGCTTATGGGCATGGTATCGGCAAATCCCGCCACCTGGAAGCGGCTTTCCTCCACCCCCAGGCCGGTAAGGTAGTGGAGAATACTAATGGAACGCCGGGTGGAAAGTTCCCAGTTCGATTCCCAAGGACCTTCGGGGTCCACCGGGGTATCGTCGGTATGACCCTCTATGCGGAATTTCCGGCCCGCTACTTCGTCGGAGACCAGAAGGGTCCCCAAGCGGAGCAGAATGTCCCTGGTCTCCTCTATGTTGATCCGGGCGCTCGCCGGGTTAAAGAAGGCGTCAGATGCCAGGGAGATGATAAGCCCCCGTTCATCATGGGTAACCCGCACCTTGTTGGATCGGATTTCCGGCTGAAACATACTCGTCGCCCTTTTCAAGGCGGTTCCCAGGGAACGGCCCCGGTCCTGGGAAGGCAGGGACATGATGGTATTCCCCAGATCCGCACTTTTACCCACCGTGAGAGTGTTGCCCCCAAAGGAAGCTCCCAGGCCGGTGTTATTGAAGGCGGAAATCATGGCGGCAAGCTGGGCGGGATCTACTTCGTCGGGATTGAAGAGGGCGACAAAGAAGCAGAGCATCAGGGTAACCATGTCCGAATAGGTTACGATCCACTCCCCGCCTACGCCGCCCGCATCGGCTTTCTTCTTCTTCGCCATATCAATCCTTCATGATTTCCGATTCAACCGTCTTGCGATCTACGGGGTTAAGGTAGGAAAGGAGCTTCATCCCCAGGATGCGGGGGTTGTCTCCGGCCTGTATGGAAAGGACCCCCTCAATCGACATTTCCCGAACCTTGGATTCCGCAGCATCAGCGGATTTCAGCTTGCCACTCAGGGGAATCATCAGGAGGTTTGCCACAATGGAGCCGTACAGGGTGGTGATAAGGGCGACGGCCATGTTGGGACCCAGGGCGCTCTTGTCTTCCAGGTTCTTCAACATACCGATAAGGCCGATAACGGTACCCAGCATCCCGAGCCCCGGCGCCAGGGTACCCCACATATTGATGACCCCGATTTTTCCGGCGTGCCGTTCCTGCATCTGGCTTAGTTCAGTCTCCATGAGGGTTCTGATGACCTCCGCATCGGTGCCGTCCACTACGAGGCGAAGCCCCTTCTTGATAAACTCGTCGTCCAGGTCTTCCAGTTCTTCTTCCAGGGCCAAAAGCCCTTCGCGCCGGGCCTTTTCCGACATTGCCAGAAGCTTGATAATGATTCCCTTCTCGTTGAAATTGGGGACCTTGAAGGTGAGTTTTATTGTACTAAATACTCCCAGGGTTGTGGACAGGCTGCTGAAGGTAAAGAGGCCGAAGTAAGAGCCCAATACTACGATTAAGATCGAAGGAAGGTCCCAGAAGGTTAAAAGACCGGTGCCCCCGGAGATGATTCCCAGGCCAACCATACTGAAGCATCCGGCCAGGCCTATAATGGTTGATATATCCATTCACTACTCCTCGTTCTTAAAGGCGCCTATACGCCGGCGGTATGCGACAATACGGCCGATAACCTCATCCACCGGTTCCCTAACCACCACGTATTTTCCCGAAAGCATGAGCAGCGTAGTATCCGGACGGGTTTCAATAGACTCGATTTGATGAGGATTGATGTAATACTCTTTTCCGTCAAGGCGGGTTACTTGTATCATGGCTTCTTAATAAGGAATTGGAAACAAAAACCGGCATATCCCTGTCAGTTCCTGTTTCCAACCCATTGCTCACTCCTCGTTTCTAACTTTCAGCCCCTGACTAGCGTTTCAATGTCAGAAGTTCCTGCAAGAGCTGATCCGCAGTCTGTATGGTCCGGGAGTTCGCCTGAAAACCGCGCTGGGTTACAATCATATCGGTGAACTGTTCGGCCATATCCACATTGGACATTTCCAGCGTACCGGCGATGATCTTTCCCTTGCCGGCTATCTGGGAGGGCCCTATGTTGGCATATCCTGAATTATTGGACACTACGTAGTTGTTATCCCCGGACTTTTCCAGCCCTCCTTGGTTGGAAAAACTGGCCATAGCTACCTGCCCCAGGACCCGGTTGGTACCGTTGGAAAAGATCCCCGTGATAACCCCGCTCTGGTCTATCTTGAAGTTTTCAAGGTAACCCATGGTGTAACCATCCTGGATGATGGGTTTAGTGGAACTGGATTCCGCATACTGGGTAATGGTGTTGACCAGGCCGCCCACCGTGCCCAGGTTAAGGTCGAATTCCTGGCGCACCGGGGCGCCGTCTTCACCGGGGGCGGCGCTCTGCACATCGAAGGCAACCCGCATGATGACGCTCCCCTCCTCCGGGGAAGTGTTTCCCGCAGCGTCCACCACCGAGACCATGTTTCCCAGGTTGGAAAAATTTACCGTAAAGGCGTTGGGATCCCCGGCAGCAGGGGCGGCATCCCCCAGGCCCACGGTGGCGTTGGTGGGTTCGGGGTTTTCCGGGTCCACAGCCACTGTAGCGGTCCAACTGTTCTGGGTTTCGGGAACCCTGGCAAACTGCACCCGCAGGATGTGGACATCCCCAAAGGAATCGTAAATCTTGATTTCCGTGGTCCAGGTCGCCCGCATGACATCCGCCTGGGAAGCCCCTTCCGGGATGAGAGGGGTACGTTTATCCAGGTTACACGCAAAGTTAACCGACGTGGTGGCCCGGGCGGCGTCTTTTCCGCCTACGGGAATAACCAGATCTTCCACTTCCCGGGAAACGTCCAGTACCTGAACGCCGTCTATGGTCCGGGCCATCCAGCCCTGAACCCGCATCCCGTTGGCAGGGTTCACCATGGTGCCTTCCTCGTCCAGGCCGAAGGCGCCGGCCCGGGTATAGTAGGATTTTTCCCCGGACTTTAGCACGAAGAACCCCGTGCCCTGAATAGCCAAATCGGTCCCTACCCCGGTGGTCTGGAGGGAACCCTGGGTATGGATGGTGTCAATGGAGGCAATAGTCATCCCCAGACCGACTTCCTTGGGGTTTATGCCGCCCACATCTTCGGTGGGCCGGGCGGCGGCGTTAAGCTGCTGGTAGAGCATATCCTGAAAATTCACCCGACCTTTCTTGAACCCCGTGGTGTTGATGTTGGAAATGTTGTTACCAATCACGTCCATACGGGTTTGATGATTCTGAAGTCCCGAAACGCCGGAATACAATGATCGCATCATGACAGCTTCTCCTTATTCCTCAAAAACCTTAGTTACCTGATTCCAGGAATAGTACGTCCCGTTGACCAGCACCTGGGGAATATCCCCCCGGCTGATCGCCTTGACCGTTCCCTGAACGACCTGATCGCCTTCAACCAATTCCACCGATTTCCCCAGGGAAGATGTGGCTTCCGTTCCGGCAAGCATATTGGTGAGCCGGGTAAAGTCGCTGGCCATGCTGGTCATCTGATCCAGCGTCGAAAACTGAGCCATCTGAGCGATGAATTCCTTATCCTCCATGGGCGCCGTGGGGTCCTGATACGAAAGCTGGGTGATGAGGATCTTCAAGAAATCGTCCTTTCCCAGATTCTGCTGGGGATTCTTCCCCTGATTTATTTTCGCGTTATGTTCCTTGACTATCCTGCCAAGATCGGTCATATCCTGTGAATTTAAAACCGATTGAAGTTCCATTCCCGTCTCCTTTTATACCAGCATATTGACCAGGGGCCTTCCCTGACCGTCCGGGCGTATTCCCGGCCATTGAGTTTCCTCCGGACCTTCCGAAACCCCGGAAACCGTAGCGTCGTAGCGTAATGCCGCAAAGCGCCCGGAAAAGAGGTTGTCCGCCTCCTCCTGCCGCCTGCCGCCCTGACCATCGGACGCAAAGGCCATCTCCAGACTCGCACCGTCAAAGCCCGAATCCCGGAAAGACTGTTCCAGGGAATGAAGCTCCTGTTCAAACGCCTTAAACGCTTCATCACTTTCAACGATGATACGACCCACTATCTTGTTTTCGGTTATTTCGAGGCGTATCTTTACACTTCCCAGCGTCTCCGGCCTCAGGGAAAGCCTGATGGTCCCCTCCCCGCCGTCCCGAAGCATGACCGAAGCGTGGCGTACTATGTCGCCGTTGAGGTTTTCGTGGAGTTCTCGGGCAAGCATATTCTGGAAGCTCTGTACAGGGCGGTTTTCCCGGTCTACGCTGATTTCCGCCTGAGTCTTCCCCATGGGCCGGAGTTCCACGGTAAGCTCCGTTTCCCGGCCCCCGTCGCGGACCGCTTCTTCCCCTTTCCCGGCTTCGGCCTGGTACCGGACACCTTCGGCCCCGTCCCGCTTGTCAAGGCCGGCCTGCGTATCCCCGGCTTCCGGGTTTGACCGTTCCTTGCGCCGGTCCCTGATCCTGACCTCCCCGGAGCCGCCGTTCCGTCCCTCCCTGCTGGCGGTTTCCCGGACCGGGGAACGGGCGTTTTTGCCGGAGCCGGACGTCCCGGCGAAAAGGTCTTCCCCAGCGTACCGGGAAAGTTCTCCGACGGGAAGTTCCTGATCCTGTTCCCGTAGACCGGCGGAACCGTTCCTGGCGGCGGAACGACCCTGATCGGCGGCTTCCGCAAGAGTAAGGGCGTCTCCGCCACGAAAGGCGGCATCCGGGCCTTCCTCCCCGCCGGCCTGCAAGGGATCCCCCGGCTGGATTTGGGCGACTTCGCCCTCCAAAGCGCCGCTGCCGGATGCCTCTCCGGTTCTGGTACGGGCGGAGCGGACAATGACAACAGCGGCGTCCGCCGCGAGTTCCGCCTCCGCGCCTTCACCGGAGGGAGATTTTGCACGGTTTTTTTCCTTTTTGAACAGGAAGTCTGTTTTTTCGGACCCCTCCGCCGGACCCCGGAGCAGGGAAGTTCCCCGGTTTTTGCCCTTTCGCGGACCGGCCAGGCTCCCCGTGGTCTCCCCGGTTTCCGGGAAACCGGAAGTCTCCTCAGCCAGGGAGAGAGTCTCCAGGGTCCTGCCGGAACGGGTTTTATCCGGCTTTTCCGCACCGGAGGCGGCATCTCCTGCCCCCGGTTTATTGGTTTTCTGTAAAAGTCCCGCCAACAGTTTGGCAAAGACCCCCAGTCCGTCCTTCTTTTCCGTTTTTCCGCGGCCCGGAGAAAGGGAAGCGCTTTGCCGCGCCTCAGGGTTTTCGATAGATTGAATAGGGGGGGATAGTTGAATCACCGCCCGGCCTCCTCGTTTTTCTCACGATATGGAAGACCGGGGATACGCGCAACAAACTGCTAGTTCAAGCTTGGGGGCCTCGCGGCCATCTTCCGCTGCAACTCCGCCGCCCTTTCGGGAGGCAGGAGGGACAGCCAGTAAGACACGATAGACGTAGCCCCTTCCCGCCTGGCGATTTCCTCAGTCATCCTCAAAACATCAATAGCGGCCTGATCATCCATAGCGGTAATAATGCCCACCGCTCGCTCCGGCGGCATACCGTTCAAATAACGGGCGTACTGTTCGACATTCTTCTCTTTTATTTCGGCTTGTTCGACCATAGTATTGAAGGAATTTTCCCGTTCGTCCAACGCTTTTTGCCGTTCTTCCAGTTCCTGGGCCATTTGCTCAATCTCCGCCCGGCGGGTGCGTATATCTTGCTCCTGTTTTTCCATTTCCATGGCCCGAAGTTCCAGGGCTTCGAGCCTGACGGCCAGCCGTTCCGCGTCCAGAAACAGAGATTCTGCCGGGGGAACTTCCACCTGGGACCGGCCTTCCCTGCCTATGAATCGGTAAAACGGCGCGAGGACGGTCTTTGCGTCTATGATGTTGAGGTAATCGAACCAGACTACCCCCCCCACAGCCATGGCAAGAATGAGAATCAAGAGGACTATGACCCTGCCTATGATACCGGCTTTCCCGTATGACGCCAACGACAACTCCTAAGGTAAGTATACCCTGAATATCGTCACATTCACAATATTGCGGTATTGAATTCAGACGAATTTGGGGATATCAACCCCTGCGGGCTTGTGCTGTAAGGAAATGATTTAAGAACATCTCCATACGGAGATGGGCGCATCGCCACTACGCGGCGACCGGGCTATCCGCTCCAATAAGTTTTTCTGGGCAGAACTGCCCGGAAAAACTTATACCGCTCCTATCCCTTGCGCGGAAAAAAACGGCGCTAGGCGCCTTCTACTATTCTACGGTAACGGCATAGGAAGCAAAGTCGGTAGCGCTTGCCCATTTATAGTCAGAAGAAAGTCCGCTATAGTTCGTAGCCAAATCGCTGGCGGGCTTGTCTAGTCCGGCATTACCTGCGGTTATCCAAGCCGCTTCGTCAAGTTCCGGGATCGACCGGTTCTTATTGGCGCCCTTATACTTGTCGTCAATACCGGTCATACCGGGATCCACTATCTTGACCTGACCGGAAGAATCGATAAATGCACGATGGTAAGGTCCTTGAACGGACGCGTTCGGACTAAGGGCTCTCCCCAAAATAAATACTACATATTGAGTACCGAAGGTTGTAGAGTATAATTCCATTCCTTGTGGAATTTGTCCCCCCGTAGTTTTATCTCTAACATCTGTTCATCAGTT
>JAITBO010000013.1 GCA_031283505.1 Treponema sp.
CGGCGAGTCAGCCGGGAGGCGTACCGGTTGCTCAGAAACCGGTTAAAAATCGGGTTTGACTTGGTGGTGTTGGTTTACCCCGCAGGACAGCGGGTGGCCAAAACCCGGCAAGATGCATCGGGCCCACAGTTGCCGCCGGGTAAGGATTGCCTGGCTGTCCGGACGGAGCAGTTCCAAAATCTGTTTAACCGGGCGGGACTTTTTATGGAAACCCGGTAATGGAGAAGATGGTGTATTTTCAGAAGTCAGACCTCCAGGAAAAGCTTAACTTCCCCCGGCAGGGGTTTCTTCTGTTGATACGGTTTTACCAGCGGGCTGTTTCGCCTCATTTTCCCGCCAGTTGTAGATATTATCCGACGTGTTCCGCCTATGCATATGGGGCGGTTCAGAAATACGGCATCGTCCGGGGTCTTTTCCTCACAAGTAAACGGATATTGCGGTGTCATCCTTTTCATCCGGGTGGTTATGATCCGGTACCTTAATTAGTAAACAGGAATTCAATGGAAAAGAGAACATTATTGGCCGTTGTACTTTCGGTCATCGTAATCAGTGGTTTTTATATCATTCAGGCGGTTTTTTTCCCTCCCGCCGCGCCTGTCAACGGAACCGCCGGGGAATCCACCGCCGCCCGACCACAGGTTACCGCCGAAATCTCCCTGCAAACCGCCCCGGTTCTGGTTGATAACCCACCGGAAACTCAGGCGGCTGCGGATGAGGCCGGTATATATCCGGGACCCGCATCGGAAGAACGGGTGGTCGTTGAGACCGAACTGCTCCGGGTGGAACTGACCAATGCCGGGGGCGATATTGTTTCTTATAAATTAAAGGAACATAAGGATAAGGACGATTTCGTGGAGATGGTGCTTCCCGGAGAGGCCGAAGGCCACGCCTTTACTGTGGCTTTCGGCGGCCTTAACGCCCCGCCGGTTACCGCCTTTTTCCATATAAACCGGATAGACCCCTATACGGTCGAATTTTCCCGGGAATTTCCGGTTGCTTCCGGTGGAGCAGGAAACGGGGAACAAAACGGACGGGTGCGTCTGATCAAGCGTTATACCTTCAGTCCTGGTGAATATATGTTCCAGCTTACTATTTCCATGGACGGCGGCTACTCCATTTCCTCTCTGAATTTTTCCGGCGTCGCCTATACCCTGGGCTTTGGCCCCCAGATTGGGCCTGCCTTTGATAAGCTGGACCAGCGTTACGATTACCGGCATTACTACACCTACATCAACGGCAAGCGCCGGGAAGAAAAGATCAAAGATAACGCCCCTACGATCGTCACTTCCCGGGTATCCTGGGCGGCCATTGCGGGTAAATACTTCACCTTTATCGCCATACCCGACGCCACCCAGTACGAACTGGCCTTCTCCACCAGGCCGGAGCCGGGTCTTCCTGCGGCTTCCCGCTTTTACATGACCCGTCCGCCACTGAATGTATCCAAGACGCCTGATGATACTTACCGCTTCTATCTGGGACCAAAAAGCCAGAGCGCCCTGGCGATATACGACAACGGGAACAACAGCTTCAACTTGCGGGAGATGGAACTTTCCAAGGCGGCTAGTACCAGCGGCATTCTTGCCCCCCTGGAAACGGTCCTCAAGTGGTTCCTGTCCATCTTCTACAGGCTTATCCCGAATTACGGCATAGCCATCATCCTGGTTACCCTCCTCGTAAAGCTTCTGCTCTTTCCCCTGACCAAGAAGGGCTCGGAGGCTACCCTGCGTATGCAGACCCTGTCCCCAAAAATCAAGGAAATTCAGGAGAAATACAAGGATAATCCTACTCAGATGAATGCTAAAATGGCGGAATTATACAAAACGGAAGGCTATAATCCCCTTTCGGGCTGTTTCCCCATGCTCATTCAGTTCCCCATTTTCATTGCCATGTACAACCTGTTCAACAATCACTTTGATCTCCGGGGCGCCATGTTCATCCCCGGCTGGATTCCCGACCTTTCCGTGCCTGAATCGGTCTTTAGTTTTGCCCCCCACCAGCTTCCTATTTTAGGGTGGAGCGACATACGCCTGCTTCCCTTCATCTATGTGGGGTCCCAGCTTCTCTACGGCAAGATCACCCAGACACCGGACCAGCAATCCAATTCCCAGATGAAGATGATGCTCTACGTCATGCCGGTCATGTTCTTCTTCATCCTATATAATGTCCCTTCGGGATTGACGGTTTATTGGATCATGAGTAACCTGTTATCTTTGATCCAGCAGCTTTTGATCAACAAATATCTGGCGAAAAAGCGGGCTGCCATGGCGGCGCAGTCCCCCGCGCCGGTGATTGCCCCGAAAAAGAAAAAGAGACGCTAGGAGATGTATAGAACGTTTTTTGTAATTTCTTTCGCGAGGAGCGCGTTATGACATATGAATTTGAAGGCCGTACCGAAAAAGAAGCAATCGACAGGGCGGCGGCGGAACTTGGTCTTGAAAAGGATGCCTTTGATGTGGAAATTCTGGAGACCCGGCGTTCCGGACTGTTTAAAAAAGGGTATGTGAAAATCAAGGTTCACACGGACAATGCGGCGGCGGCCCCGGAGGAAGAAAACGAAGCTTCCGACCGGGAACAATTCAGGCAGGCGGTTTTCGGGGATCCGGAAGCCAAAAACGATTTTGAGCGGAAAATGATCGAATTCGTAGAAACCCTTATCAGTCACATGGGCTACAAGGCGGCGGTTTCGGTCCTGTTCCGGGAGGAACGCAAGATAGGCTTCAAAATCGAGTCGGAACATTCTTCCATAATTATAGGGAAGAAGGGGAAGAACCTGGACGCCATTCAACTTTTGGCGAATATCTACGCCGGACGTCAGGGTAAAGAGGATACCCGCGTTATCCTGGACAGCGAGAATTACCGTGTGCGCCGCGAGGAATCCCTGGTACGGCTGGCCTATACTGTGGCTGACCGGGTACGGGAAAACCGGGGTTCCATCCTCCTGGAACCGATGAACCCCTTTGATCGCCGGCTTATCCATACTACCTTGAATGACATCGCCGATGTGGAAACCAAAAGCGAGGGTGAGGGGCTTTATAAGCAGGTGCGGGTCTATTACCGGGGAAGTATACGGTAAATTCCGGCGGTTTTTCCCCGGGATTCCGTTTTTTGGATTAGTATTATAATTATGAAATCCATTTTTTTATTTCTTGTAATGATTTTGATTACCGGGACTGCCTTTTCCCTTTCATTGGAGGAGGCGCTTGGAGATGAAAAGGCGGCGGAACTGATCAGCCGGGGAACTCTCACGGAAGTACAAACCCGCAGGTCGCGGCCTCTTCTTGTTCCCAATCATTATTTTACTCAATCCCTCATTGATTCCGCTATTGAGTCCGTGAATCCGTCGTATGTCGTGGAAAACCTCTATCTGTACGCCAAACCCGCAGAGGCGGCCCGAGGCGCCTGGACAAAGGCCGAACAGAACGCTCTGTACAACGGGATGGTTGCCATGAGTACTCTCGCCGGTTTGCAGTACTATTCAATCGGCAAAAAAGAAATAGACATCCTCTATGTGACTTCTGTTGTCATAGACGGGCCGGACACCGGGAACCCTCGGCCCGACCCGGTTTTTGAGACGCCTCCCGATGCCTTTACCCTTTACGTCCGCCAGGAAGACGGAAGGTTCGGGGAAAATACCTACCGGTATGACTTTCATGTGCAGCCCGATGCCTTGATCATGATTCAACAAAACCTTACGGATATGAACTCCGGGCCTATCCGCATAATAGGAAAAAACAATCTCCGCACGATCCTGTCTATTATAGATACAGGGGATCGCCTGCTTATCTATGCGGTCTCCCTGATCAAGGCGCCTTCCTTCCCGGGAATGAAGGGACGTATCGGTAATTCTTTCACAAACAGGACGGCGGCCGTTATTGAATGGTTCTCCGGGCAAGCGGACAAAGCCTTTTAGACCTGGTACATATGGACAATCCGGTTATTGAGTGGGCGCACAGGTACGACATTCCGGCAATCGGGAAGGATGATGGTCTTTACACCGATGAAAAGGGTTTACATTGCCTGGTCACCTTCAATGACAAGGATTATGACCCCTTTGGCTGGGCCATAGGACAACGCAGGAACTTAGTATCCCGACAGCTATGAAAATGTAGTTTTGCTGCCTGGCGGGAGATCGTATCGCGCAGTGAAGCGCAAGGGATAGAAGCGGAAATCCCGCAGTACTTTTAGGCGGAACGCCTAAAAGTACGAGGAATTAGAGCGGATAGCCCGGTCCGGCGCGTGCGCCGGATGCGCCCAAATCCACCGGTTTAATCATATCGGGATACTAGAGTTTTCAACTTGTAATTCGCTATCTCTGTTCCAGCTAATCCGTAGGCACTTAAAAAACATATTGAAGCGGCAAAAATCGAAACAACAAAAGGTATTAGTTTCCTCAATCTTCGAGATCGTTTTGGAAAAATAACTTATCAAATATTAAGTAAATTTAATAAAATATACAAAAATAGCAGGAAAGTTTTCAAAAAGCCTTGACAACCTTAGCGCATGGGCGAAGGGCGGCGCGGGCTTTATCGCGCATGAGGCAACCGCCATTGACGGCAGGCAGACATGGATAGAACCGCAGCTTCGCATTGATAATAATCTGTTTATTTCCGGATTAAGCCGCCTGGTAGAAGCGATTCATGCGTACAATGTACCGGTGATTTCATCGGTAGACAGTGATCTTGTAAAAGGCGGCATCTGCCCGGAAGATAACAGGGTTCGTTGTTTGTCATTGCCTTTCCTGAATACTTGACAACAGGCAGATTATGCATTAATATAAATACAAGGGTTATGAAAGCTATCTGATTGGCGATGCATACAGACCAAGATGTGTTTTGGAAACTATCCATCAAGCGAATAAGGTGGCAGGAATGGTATAGCGAAAAAACTTGCTATGCAAACAACACATGGTTTAAATATGTTGTGTTTTGAATTATTTCAAAAAGCAGTTAGAGGGATAAGAATGAAGGAATTATCGCTTGTCAAATCAAAGAGCCTCAAAATAGCGGTGGGGGGTTGTGCTGAAGAAGAATTTCGACATAGCACAATACGTGAAATTGCAAAGTGGGTTAAAGTTAATATTGTTACCATCAATGATCGTATGGCCATGGATAAAAATAAATCTGCGGAGGAGCGGCTAAAATCGTTTATTTATACCTTGGTTTCGATGCTGCTGGATAAAAAAGATTCCCCATGGTTTGGACAACTTTTTGTCCGGGAAACAATATATGCGGAGCACACTAAAGTGTTGGATACGCTTACGAAAAAAAGTGTACGATCGGTTATCGGCATATTGAAAAATGTCATCGATGAACTTTCGGGCAGTAAACTTTCCGATGAGAAGTTTTCTCTAACTACCGCAAGTATTATTGCTCAAGGTACTTCTTTTTATACAAATTTGGCTACGATTCCATTGCTTTTTGATATCGACTTAAGCAAAGATAATATCATTACGATTTTAAGTGACCACATTACGGAATTTGCTATAAACGCATTGCAAAAATGGAAAAAATAATTAATGGAGGATCAGGGTTTGAAATTTGCATTGGTTACCTTGTATGTAGAAAATATGGAGAAGTCCTTGGAGTTCTACAATAAGTTATTGGAGATACCCATTGTCGGCAGGCACAAAATTGAATCCGGAGAAGACCTGGTTTTTATGGGGATGGATGACGGGGTTAAATTAGAATTAATTTCTTCCAACGGAAAAATTTCTTATTCAGGATTTAGTATAGGATTTGAAGTGGATGATTTACCGGCCATAAAAGAACGGCTAAATGTATGCGGCTATTCTGTAAAGCGTGAAATGTCACCGAACAATTCAACGACTTTGTATTTTCTCACTGGTCCAAATGGCGAAGATGTTGAACTGATTGGTAGAAAGTAACGGGTTCTTGTTATAAATTTCAAGCACAAGCCGATTTTGGGAGAGACAAAACAGTATACCCATGTACCTATTTTCGGATTTGCATTGCAAATTTGTAATCGGTTTTTGAATATTCGCTTTGTTCTGCGGCGATAAGGGCTGGCCAGATTTCTGGTATAGACTGTGTAACATAATAAAATGTTCCATGATTGTCATATTCTATACTCCTTAACGGGAATTACCTCGGCACAAGACCTAAACTTGACCCACAGAAATACAGGCTGTCAAATCCATACTGATTCCTCAAAACCAAGATGAAAATGAAGAAATTAACCACGGGGTACCGTAACTTCCGGTTCCTTGGAGTTTCTCGGAGAAAAAGGCTATTATACGGCTATTTTTCTCTTGTTTCCTCCGTATAATTCAGAGAATCTCTGGTTCCAAAACTCCGTGGTATTTTTCTTATAAAGAAGTGTTTTGAATATTGCCGGTACAACGCCGCTTCTATGCTCTGTTCCTCAAAGTGATAATCAATGTTCATAACGGGAATCCTGGTTATTTCCGAAAGGCTGCTACAGCTCCATTCCACATTTTGAAGGTCTCTGTTCAGAATGGTAAAGCCAAACTTAGTGACTTCCCCATCGCAGGCTGGGTGGCGGGTTGTCCAGTCGATTGATTCCCATTTCAGAGCGTGTCTTTCTTCCGGCTGGGTTTAGCGTTATTCAAGGAGGGCCCCGCAAAAACAATGAAAGATTGCGGGGTGTTCGCGGGCTAAGAGTCATATTACGCAAGAAAAACAATATGAACCACTAACCAGACAAACAACACGAACTTTTGAGGTTAAATCCATAGTTTGTTCGTATGGTTCGTGGTTATAAATTCTTCCCTTTTTATATGCCCTGGCCCCGGTCCTGTCTTACGCTGCCGACGATTATGGCGTGAAGGCGTTGACGGAAATCCTCAGGCAACAACGAAACCAGTTTTTTTGCCTGAAAGATGGAGGCTTCGGTTTCAACCTGATTAAAAAAAAGAATTTTTCTGCCTATGGCGGCGGTAAAAAGGCTTTTTTCCGTTCCCCCTCCGGTGATTACTTTTACAAGATCTTCGATTTTCAGCGTATCCCCGGCGGCCGCCACCCCGGTAAGGCCGAGAAAAAAAGGAAGCCGGTGGATAAATTCTTCCGATACCGGCTTACCCAGAGGCCAAAGGGGAAGGACCCCCACTGTGATGGTGGTAAACGGCGGAACCACCGGTTCGTAGTCCGCCCAGCCTTTAAGGGGCAGGCCCCGGGAACCGTCGCCTTCGACAAGGACCAGATCGTAAGCCGTGATACGTTCCGCAAGGTCCTCCGGCGGCAAAGCTTCCAGTTTGCCAGTCATCCGGTTGAACCTGCCCGCCACAGTAACGCCCGGCGGCAGTTCCCCTTCAAGCGGAAACATTTTTACTGTTGTGGTAACAAGAACAGTACGCATCTTCGGCACGGGTTTTTTGCACCCCCCTCTGCATTGATCGGCGGAAGGAGGCGGGGAAGCCGCAATATACCGCGCCAAATGCCGGATGAGGGAGGTCTTACCCCCCGAACCGATAACGGTAACTATAGCCGGGCCGATACGGTTTCCGGTCCCGAAAAGTTCCCGGTCAAACCACGCGACTAGGGATTCCACAGGACAAACCGTTCCGTATTCCCGTCCGCGAAAAGACGCCGGTATATGCCCCTGACGTTTTGGCCCAGCAGTGTTCCTGCTTCTTCTGCATCTTCGGGATTTACCCGCAGGGCTATGCCGCAGGCCGGACCCAGGCAGTCCGGGATGGGCATTACTTTTACAGCAATGCTGGCGTTAAGGAGAGACCGTTCCCCCATAATCGCATCATGGGTACTGTGAAATATAAAAACTAATTCCTCCGCGCGTTCATTGTTCATTATAGGTTGATAAGCCTTCCCGCTTCTCCCATGGCAGAAGCAATGGCGTACATATTTGTTATGGTACCTACTGCGAGGTTTTCCTTTAACCCGTAAAAATCCAGGCATGTGCCGCAGCTTAAAACAATGGTTCCCCTGGATTCCAGCTTTTCAAGATCGGCGATAACCGTGGAACCCTGGGTGGTGAGTTTTACACCGGAATTAAAGAAGATTAGAATTTCCGGCGGGGCGTCCATTTCTGTAAGGGAATAAATGAACGCTTTGATGAGAATGGCCCCCAGGTCATCGTTACCCTGGCCCATGGTGTTTTTGCCTATGGCAACGACAAAGCCGCCCCTGCCCCCGGATGGCGCGGAAGCGGGACCTGCCAAGGGAGTATTGATGATAGATACCAGAATGTTACCATCGGCCTGTTTTTCAAAAGAAGACGGGCAGCCTAAACCCTGGGCCATCTTCTCAAGATTCTGGCGGCTGACATCGTTATCAACCAAGAGCTTCACCGTTTCACCGGATGGTGTTTTCCGCAGGGCTTTCTTAGCTTCAATCACCGGAATAGGACAAGGTTTGCCAACTACATTAATGACACTCATACTATTTCTCCTTGAAATACAATGATATAAAGAACTGAGCCGTAGGCTCTTGGAAATCCCGGTCAAAAACCCGGTTTTTCCAGTAAATCCAAGGAAGCTGTTCCAAAAACTGAAGCTTTGGAACAGCCTCAACTGTAAAGAGATAGCATGACCAAATGGTCATGCTATCTCTTTACAGTTCCTAACACATAACGCGCATAATTTGAAGAATAAACAGTATTACTGTCTACACTATTAATACCGGGGCGTCTTCCCGTTCAACAACTTCCCCGATAATCGCCGCAACGGGATCATCTATCCGTATGGCATCGCAGAGTTCCTGCGCTGCTTCCGGAGCAGCCGCTATGAGTAACCCGCCTGAAGTCTGGGGGTCAAAGACAATTTCCCGCATGGCCGGGGACAGGGCGGAAACATCGGCCCTGCTTTCCATATAAGCGCGGTTTCTCTGTCCCACAGCCGTGGCGTAGAAGTTCTCCGCAAAATTCAGCGCTCCGGGGAGCAGAGGCAGGGAAGCGCCGTCTATGACCAGGGTATACGCCTTGCCCGCCATCTCCGAAGCGTGGACCGCCAGCCCGAACCCGGTAACATCAGTACAAGCGTGTACATCCATGCGGCCAGTGGAACCGTTTAGGGCGATCATCTTTTCCGCCGCCCGCCGGTTAAGCCGTTCCATTGAATCCGTAGCCGTCCTGACCGCCGCCTCATCCGCCTCGCCTGAACGGAGGGCCGCCATGACCAGGCCCGTACCCAGAGGCTTGGTGAGGATCAGGACGTCTCCCGCTTTACAGGTATCGTTACGGAGTATACGCCGGGGATCGGCGGCGCCCGTAACCGCAAGGCCGTACTTGGGTTCGTGATCGAAGATGGAGTGGCCTCCGGCGATCACCGTGTCCGCTTCCAGAGCTTTTGCCGCGCCCCCGGCAAGAATATCCTTGAGGATGGCGCGATCCAGTTTTTCCGGGAAACAGATCAGATTAAGGGCGAACAGGGGTTTGCCACCCATGGCGTAAATATCGCTTAGGGCGTTGGCCGCCGCGATTTTGCCGAACAGAAAAGGATCGTTTACCATAGGAGAGAAAAAATCCACCGTAGAAACCAGGGCATATTCATCGTCAATGCGGTATATCGCAGCGTCATCCCTGCCGCCGAAACCAACAAGAAGGGCCGGGTCCCGCTTTACTTCAAGGGCGGCAAGGATGTCCGCCAATTCTCCGGGCCCCAGTTTAGCGCCGCAACCGCCGGACGTACAGTTGGAAAGCAGGCTTATAGGGTACTCCCGGTTCATGAAGAAAGTATAATACGGCCTTTAACTCCTGGCAAGGTTCATGTTATAGACAGGATAGGTTTTACGCCGGAGATAAGGCTGATTTTTCAAAGCGGCGGTTACCTGGACCCTTCGGTCCCTGCCAGCTTTACCTTCTCGGTCAGGATATGCATCAGTTCCGCAAAATCTACCGGCTTTGCAAGATGGCCGTTCATACCGGCGGACATAGCCTGGCTGACATCTTCCTGGTAAGCATTTGCGGAAAGAGCGATGATGGGTATTATTGACGCATCGGCGCGAGGCAGGCTCCGTATATTTCGGGCAGCATCGTAACCGTTCATGTTCGGCATCAACAGGTCCATAAAAATCAAATTGTAATAGCCTTACGGAGAAGCCTTGAATTTTTCTATGGCCTGAACGCCGTCAATCGCCTCGTCAACTGCGGCTCTGGTTTCCGCAAGCAGTTCATCCAGCACGATACGGTTGATTTCTATGTCCTCGACAGAAAGAATGCGCTTGCCCGAAAGATTCGGTACCGCCGGTTCGCCGGTTTCCTCCAGGGCAGAAACTTTTTCAAAATTAAGGCAGAAGCTGAAGGCCGATCCCTTTTCGGGAACGCTCTTGACACTGATTTTGCCGCCCATCATCTGAACAAGACTCTGGGCTATCGCAAGGCCCAGGCCCGTTCCGCCGTGCTTCATGCTGTTGACACTTCCCTGTTCAAAGGGGGTAAAGAGCTTTTCCATCTGCCCGGCTGTCATGCCTATGCCCATGTCCCGCACCGTAAAAAAGACCTCCGCTCCGGTTTCGGTTTCCCTTTCCAGCAACACGGTAAAATCAACGCTTCCGTCTTCTCTGGTGAATTTCACGGCGTTTCCCAGGAGTATGAGGGGAATCCGCATACTTTCCCCCTCCCCCTGGGAGAAAATAACGTTTGTAACCTGCAAAACCACCTGAAGGGCCACAATGTAAATCGCAAAACCCTGCATACGACCAATGTTCGTTTCCAGTCGTTCGTCCTCAAAACGTCTCCGGTACTTTTCCGGAATTCCAGAGAATCCCCTGGCGGATGGCTTTTTGCTTGCTTTCGGCATTTTTGGGAACTCCAATAAATCGCATATTAACATGAAAGAAGTGGGAATACAAGAGGCCGTGTAACTCTGATGATTTTTATATCGCGAATTGTTGCCTTTCAATTTAGGCTATACAAATGAGTCTGTTCCAAAACTAATTGACTGTGTGCTAAACGCACACGGTTTTGGGAATGTAAAATATCAGGAGCCTGTTCCAAAACTAT
>JAITBO010000109.1 GCA_031283505.1 Treponema sp.
GGACAGACACTAGATAAGGGAAATCTCTTGTTCTTATATCGTTTTGTATGCTGAAAGCCTGAAAAACTGTAAGAGCCTACGGCTTATTATTGACATATTTTCCGGGTTTTTTTGCGGCGTTTTTTGGACAATTTATACGAGGCAACTGCAATTTATACATTGTATCTATAGCCGGTTTATTATATGAAGTTACTATGATGCCTGGTAAAAGAGCATTATTCGCAGTGATGCTCATGATCATTCCTCCGCTCCTGTTGTTTTCCGCCTCTGCGGACAAAAAGAGCGGCAAACAAACCGGGGAGCCTGAAATCATGCCTACAGGAATAGAAAATATCCCTTCGCTTCAAGAAACATTTCAAAATTATTTTCTAATGGGAAACATCGTCTCCGGCCCCTCCTTTGAAAGCCCCCGTTTCAATTTGCTTAAATATCATTTCAATATTGCTACCGCCGAAAACGCCATGAAACCGGATGCCCTGCAACGGGAAAAAGAAGTTTTTACCTTTGACCAGGCGGATGGGATGGTTAACAAGGTTCTTGCTGCGGGAATGAAGATGCACGGTCATACCCTGGCCTGGCATCAGCAGTCGCCTTCCTGGATGAACTACGAAGGTATTGATCGGCAGGAAGCCGTAGACAACCTGGTGAATCACACAAAAACTGTGGCGGAGCATTTTCGTGGGCGCGTTATTTCCTGGGATGTCCTTAACGAAGCGATTAACGATAATCCGCCCAATTCTTCGGACTGGCACAGTTCCCTCAGACAGACTCCCTGGTACAGGGCCATAGGCGCCGAATATATCGAGATGGTTTTCCGCACGGCCCGGAAAGCGGACCCGGAAGCCCGGCTCTATTACAACGATTATAACCTTGACAACCAAAACAAGGCCCTTGCCGTCTATCAGATGGTAAAGGAACTGAACGAAAAGAACCCTGATGTCGGAGGCAGGCCCCTTATTGACGGTATCGGTATGCAGGGACATTACCGTCTGGGGACTAACCCGGAAGATGTCGCGTTGTCTCTGGAACGCTTTATCAGTCTGGGCGTTGAAGTCAGCGTCACGGAACTGGACGTACAGGCGGGAGCGAACAGCCTTCTATCCGAAAGGCAGGCGGTGGAACAGGGCATTGCCTGTGCCCGTCTTTTTAAGGTTTTTAAACAATATGCCCCGCGTATCGCCAGGGTTACCTTTTGGGGTCTTGAGGACAGCATGAGTTGGAGGGCGGCCCAGAATCCAACGCTCTTTGATAAAAATCTCAAGGCAAAACCGGCCTTCTACGCCGTTACCGATCCTGACACGTATCTCCGGGAAAACAGGGATACTATCTATAGAGAAGCGAAAAGGACGAAAGCCATATATGGCGTTCCAAAAATTGACGCGGCCATACCTGATCCCATGTGGGATAAGTCTCCGGAAATTCCGGTCGATCAATACCTTATGGCATGGCAAGGCGCAAAAGGAACAGCCAGGGTTCTTTGGGACACAAAAGCCCTCTATGTTCTGGTAAAGGTGGAAGGGGCGGAATTAAACAAGGCAAGCCGGAACGCTTATGAACAGGATTCCGTGGAAGTCTTTGTTGATGAAAACAACGGTAAAACCTCGTACTACGAAAAAGGCGACGGTCAATACCGCGTTAATTTTGCCGGAGACCAGAGCTTTAATATTGCATCCGGGGCGGAAGGGTTTGAATCGGCAGTGTCGGTCCGGGACAAGTCCTATAGGATGGTACTGAAAATACCTTTTAAGACAATCAGGCCGGAAAATGGAACGCTTGTGGGTTTTGATTTGCAGATTAACGGTGCCTCGGCTCGGGGGCTACGGCAGAGCATAGCGGTGTGGAACGATACATCGGGCGAATCCTATCGCGATACGTCGGGTTTGGGTATTTTAGAACTTGCCGCCGAATAGCGGAAACGTCAAGGAGGAAATATGATTAATATAGCTCTTGCCGGTACAGGAAATATTTCCCGTATGCACCTTGAAGGATACGGCAGGTTTCCCGGGCGCTGTAAGGTTACGGCCCTTGCGGACATAAACCCTGCGGCTGCCGAACAGCGGAAAAAAGAATACCCCTTCCTCGGGAACGCGAAGATTTACGCTTCCCACAAGGATATGCTTGCTGCTGAGGACATTGATATTGTTGATATATGCAGCCCGCCTTTTTGCCATGCCGAAATCGCCGTTGACAGCCTGAATGCGGGCCGTCACGTCATACTCGAAAAGCCTATGGCCGCAAGCCTTGGGGAATGTGACGCCGTGATTGCCGCCGCCGAAAAAAGCGGAACCGTCCTTTCGGTAATCGCCCAAAACCGTTTTCGGGGCGAAGTAAACAAATTAAAGCAAACCCTGGATACCGGAAAGATTGGCAAAATTCTTCACGCCCAGGTTGATTCCTTCTGGTGGCGGGGACATTCCTACTACGATCTGTGGTGGCGCGGCGCCTGGGAGAAGGAAGGCGGCGGCTGTACCCTGAACCATGCGGTTCATCATATTGATATGCTCGGCTGGATGATGGGACTTCCTGTGGAAGTATGCGCCATCATCAGCAACGCCGCCCATGACAACGCCGAGGTAGAGGATATTTCGGCTGCCGTGATGCGCTATACGGGGGGCGTACATACGGCGGAAGGAGCCCTGGCCCAGGTGACAAGTTCTGTTATCCACCATGGCGAAGAACAGCAGCTTGTGTTTCAGGGCGAGAAAGCGCGCATTTCCTTTCCCTGGCGCGTTGCCGCCCATATTGCCCAGCCTAACGGTTTTCCGGCGAAGGAACAGAACGAAGCTCTCATCCGGGAACTGGACGATTTCTACCGTGCCCTTCCCGATCTGCCCTACAGTGGCCATACGGCGCAGATTGATAACGTGCTGACCGCAGTTGAAACCGGCGGACAGCCCCTTATCGGCGGCCTTGACGGGCGGCTCACTATTGAACTTATCACCGCCATTTACAAGGCGGGGATAGAGCGGCGCACAGTAGAACTGCCGATCAGGAAGGATGACGCCTATTACACAACCGCGGGAATATTGCGGAACGCGCCGCGGTTTTATCAAAAAACTTCGTCGGCTCAGGCCCTTGGTGGAGAGATTAGAACCTGAACCTGGAAATCTATTTTTGTAAGGGGTAAACAATGGCACAGACAAGCGACGGCGCGACATACGCACCAAAAGGTAAACCCGCTCCGGTAGTGAAACCCGGCGAATTTGTTTTTTCCGCTGTGGGACTCTACCACGGCCACATCTACGGTATGTGTAACGGCCTTGTAGAAGCCGGGGGCGTACTAAAAAGTTATTACGACAGGGATCCTAAATATATGCGGAATTTCGCCCAACGGTTCCCGGACGCGAAGGCTGCGGCAAGCGAAGACGAAATACTGAACGACAGAGAAGTTATCCTGGTCGCCGGGGCGGATATAACCAGCGAGCGTTGCGCCCTGGGACTGCGGATAATGGCCGCCGGGAAAGACTACTTTACCGATAAGGCGCCGCTGACCACCATGGAACAGCTTGCCCAGGCGCGGGAGGCGGTCAAAACAACCGGCAGAAAATACGCCGTATATTACAGCGAACGCATCCATGTGGAATCCGCCGTTTTTGCGGGGCAGTTGATTGAGGAGGGCGCCATAGGGCGGGTAATCCAGGTTATCGGCTTTGGCCCTCACCGGCTCGGCGCCGCAGGCAGGCCGGACTGGTTCTTCATCAAGAAAAACTACGGCGGGATCCTCTGCGACATCGGCAGTCACAACATGGAACAAATCCTGTACTATACCGGCGCAAAGGACGGCAAGGTGGTGCGCAGCCAGATAGCGAACTACAACCATCCCCAGTACCCGGAACTTGACGATTTTGGAGATGCCCAGGTCATTTTGGATAACAACGCTACAGGTTACTTCCGTGTTGACTGGTTCACCCCCGACGGCCTGCAAATGTGGGGTGACGGGCGCCTGTTCATCCTTGGGACCGAAGGCTTTATAGAACAGCGCAAGTACATGAACCTGGGCTTTAAGGGTTCGGGGGGCGCTCATGTTTTTCTGGCGAACGGCAGGGAAGAAACCTACTACCATGTTGAAGGAAAAGCAGGCTTCCCTTACTTTGGGCAGCTCATCCTGGACTGCCTTAACCGTACCGAAAACGCCATGACCCAGGAACACGCCTTCAAGGCTGCGGAACTGAGCCTTATCGCCCAGCGGGACGCGGTAGTTCTGGAGGCAAAATGAGTACAGGCACGAGTCGGTTATCCGAGCCGCAATAGAGAGGGGCTTTCTTCCCCAGGGGCTGCGGTTTCCCCGGCCAGGCCAGAAGGGGAACCCCGGCTGACTCTCTTTGGAATACAGCTTGAAGGCGGGTATCCCATGATCCCTTTGAACTGCCGGTAAAAATGGGTTACATCGGTAAAACCGCAGACTTCGGCAACATCCCCAACCTTGTATTCACCGCTGGAAAGCAAATTTTCCGCTTTTCTAACCCGGATGAGTATTACATAACGGTTCAAGCTGAGTCCGGTTTCCTGCTTGAAAAGAGCGCCAAAATAATGAGTATTGAGTTTGACCATATCGGCCATTTTTTTGACTGAAATTTTTTCGGAATAATGGGACGCCAGGTAACGGATTATCTTTGCCACCCGGAAGTCCATGGCCGAGGAATCCTTGTTGTAAACGATTAATTCAAAAAAACGGTGCAGTATCAGCAGAAACAGGCCCCGGAGCTTAATCTCATTTCCCGGCTGCCTGTCCAGCCAGGTATTTGAAAGCTCGTGAAGCAGACGAATAAGGCTTCTCCTCAAAATAACAACTACACACAATTCTTGAATTATGGTATAATATACGCATGAGAGGGGAAAACACAGACAGGGAAGCCATAGTGGACACGTTGTGGCGGAAATGGGATGCCATGCAAAATCATCTTGACGAGCGCGGCAGACGTGTTTGGGCGGCAAGCGAGGCGG
>JAITBO010000057.1 GCA_031283505.1 Treponema sp.
GGTTATGTTAGGGCTGTGGCAATGGGGGCACTTGATGTCTATGGTGATGAGCATAATTTCATAGTATTCCCTTGTGCCCCTGTTGTCTTTACCCCTCCATCATACTTTGTAGATCACCACCTTGTTTTTTTATTTTTTATGGGCTATATTATGAAAGAAAGCTGAGTATGTTTCGATATTTAATGCTATGAGAGAAGCGGCGGTAACTTTTGCCGCAGTCAGGGAGCGGGTGATGTACGGCTGGTTAAGGACAGTTTTGTCTTCTCCGGGTTTCTTTAGTCTGATTTTACCCCCCCCCCATACACACACAGAATTTAAAACCCTTATATGGCACAGGGCCTATAACTCAGGGCATCGGTGTTTACTCTCAATCTTCGAAAAGTTACCGGATTTTACGAATTATAACCGCAAAGTACACAGAGTTTCACGGAGTTTTGGCTATAAATCCGGTTTTCTCCTGTTTTCTCTGTATAACTCCGTGCCCTCAGTGGTTAAATTTCTTCAAAATTCCACTAATTTGACGGCATTTACTCGGTAAAAAAGTAAACGCCGATGCCCTGGTCCCGATTCCAGGGCGAACGCATTAAAAAGGGGTAAAGAAGGGAGGCTGTTCCAAAACTTCAGTTTTTGGAACAGCTTCCTTGGATTTACTGGAAAAACCGGGTTTTTGACTGGTTTTTCCAAGAGCCTATGGCTCAAGGGATAAAAGAAACCGATAGAGGTGAGATTGGAGGCAATAATGATTTCCGAAACCGTACCTCCTCTAATCGACTTTTTTAATGACATCAAAGACCTGCGGATTGACCGGAAGAATTGCTATCCCCTCATTGAAGGTATCGTCATCACCCTTTTTGGACGATGATGACCTTCGCCAAGGGCTGGGAAGACATCGAACTATACGGGAAAACCAAAAAAGCATGGCTGAAACAGTGGTAGGGGGCGAAAGATGCGAGGTTCCTGGTAAAGAGCGTGATAAAATATGATCGGCAGCGGATTTGGGGTCTTGTTTTATCTTTACCGGCGGTATAGATTTATTTTATGCGTTTAACACGTTTATCTTTTATAGCTCTTTTGGCGATCCTGTTTTCGGGCTGTTATTCAGGTCCAAAGGATATTAAAGACGATACGACGGCGGCGGAACTAGTTCAGCGGGCTCAGGAAGCATCGGATAAGAACCGCTATAAACTGGCCATGCAATACTACGAACTAATTCTGGAACGATTCCCCGATGACATAGACATGGTCTGTACGGCGGAATACGAAATCGCCTTTATTCATTATAAACAGCGGAAATACGAGATCGCCAGAGAGGGTTTTAATGCCCTCCTTGAACGGTACAATACCCCTGATGAAGTGCTGTTTCCCCCTCAGTACAAGCGGCTCGCAGCCATAGTCCTGGAACGGATGGCCGAAAAGGGCAAGTAACCGTAGCTGCGATTACCGGCTGCCGGGCGCTACTGGGGCAGGATGATAGCGTGGACTTTGAGCGTCCTTGCGGCTACCTCGCTTTCCACCATTGCCTGAGTTATGCGGCCCCGGGGACGGGCATGGGGCGGCGCATCGCCGATAAGGATGATGAGATTGGTCTCCGCTTCCCAGGGGAATTTAACGGCTGCTTCATAAAGGGCTTCGTAAATCGCCTCGGGCAGATCCCGGCCACCGCTTACCCGTATGGAGGCGAGGCTTTTGCGGACTGTCCCCAGGTCCTTGGTAAAGGGAATGACCTGATTAAGGTATTCTTCAAAATAATCCTTATACAAAACCATACCGATGCGGAAGTCCGGGAAACCGGTAATCATATCCTCCAGCATGGGAATAAGAAGGGACCGGACCGAATCAATATCATCCTTCATACTGTTGGTGGTATCCAGGCAGAGTACCAAGTCCAGGGTCCTCCCTCTCTCCCCTTCCAGTATCTCCCCGATCTTTTGGACCAGATCCTCCGGCCCTTTGGAATATACCAAATCTCCCTTACCGCTGTTGGCTATCGACTTAAAGGCGTTAACCGTATCTTTCATGTAGTTTCCCTCCGGCGGACCTGCAAGGGGGGTCTGGACCACCCGTAAGACAAAGGGGTTGTCCCGGAAACTGCTCCGGTAATCCCCAAAAGGCAGGGCAAAACTGCGAATGTTAAGATAAGTTCCATCCACTACGTAGACTTCTCCGTGACGGGTAGTAGGAAAGCCGTAATTCAAAATGTAGGGAATATAAAGATGAAAAACGTCGCCTAATTCGGGATGGGATTCCAGCGTGGAATCTATAAGTGAATATATCTTGTCTTCCCTGGGTATGGGAACGCCGTCCAGATAGCGGATTTCATCACCATTGACAGGGTTCCATTCCGGCGCACGGTAGGCGTAACTATCCTCCATCATGGCAGGATCCCGGGTAGATTCAGTAAGAAGCACCGAGTTTATTCCGGGCTTCTTTCTGATAAAAAGATGATAACCCCCGTCAACCCTTTGTTCTATCCGGATGTCCTCAGCGGTTACCGTTAAATCCTGGGCATAAAGGGAATATAGGGAAACGAAGAAAACCCCCAAGCCCGCAATAAAACTTTTAGGCGTCATATTTTATTATCGGCTCTGGTCTCCTAAATGTTAAATCAACAACCTCACCCTGAAGTGCGAGGTATGTTGTTCTGCAAGGTATGGATTTTATGCGGGTCCCTACCCCGGACAACAAATCCCGAATTAGTTTAAACGCCCTAAAGCTCCCCGTCGAAAGGCGGGTTCCGCTTATCTTTATGTCTATCGGATGGGGTAAGGTCCATTTTGGAACAGCCTCCCTTATGAATTATCTCCGTTCCGAAAGATCGTCCCCGGAGAGGAGCATCGGTGAACCGTCGGCCCGCTGGATCAGCACCGTATCCCCCTGGAAGGCAGGGGTTGCGTAGGGGTGTACCGTGGCGCTTGACTGGGCCTCCCGCGCAAGGTCGTCGCCGAACCGGGCCAGATACAAAGAACCGCCCCAGCTTGTTATGGCGTAGAGTTTGCCGCCGTTTACCCAGAGGAGGCTTTGGGGATGGATGTCGTCGTTCCCCTGTTTGGCTATCTCCAGGGTATTGGGCTGGATCTCTACAATTCTGACAGCCCCGTTCCCCTTGTTCTCACCGGCCACTGTAAAGAGTTTACCCGCCAGGGAGATGACCGTCCTGACGTTTACCGTGTTCAGAGCGGAAACCTTCAGTTCCCGTCCGTTTTCGGCGTCAACCCGCACGAGACGGCCTAGAGGACTGCCGGCGTCAATAAGGCGTATCCCGATGATCCCCGCCGGCTGCGGCGTCTGGTTGTCCTGCCCTTTGATAATGGCCTGCTGATCCTGGGCGATTTCTTCCCGTTCCTGCCGGGCTTCTTCGGCTTTCCGCTCCGCAAACTCTTCGGTCTTTTCGGCCTCTTCCCGCTTTTCCGCCAGGGCTTCTTCCCGTTTGTCCAGTTCTTCTTCCTGCTTATCCGCTTCCGCTTCCTGTTTGGTTAGCTCTTGCCCTTTTTTATCCGCTTCCGCTTCCCTCCGGTCCGCTTCTTCTTCCCGGCGGCGGGCTTCTTCGGCTGTCGTTCTGCCCGCATCTTCATCGGCCTTTATTTTTTCTCGTTCCCGGGCTATATCCTCCCATTCCTGGGCAACTTCTTCCCGTCCTCGGGATATATCTTCCTGCTTCCGGACGGCTTCTTCCCTGTCTCCGGCCAGACGGTTTTCCTCCTCCGCGATAGCCTCCCGTTGAAGCGCCGTCCGCTGTTCGGCTTCGTCGGCCTCCCGTTCCTTGAAGTCCACCATCTCCCGGCGGCTGTCTAACCCCCTGTCGTCTTCTTTCCTCATCTCGTTCACCACCTCGGGGGAGGACAGGGAACTAGTGTCCACGGCGCTCAGGGAACCGGCGCTACCCAGAGCCAGGGGGATGAGCATGAGGGTCCGGCCTGGCCATTCGTCAAAGCGTATGGAAAGCCCGGCCTTGTCACGTTCCAGGTTCCAGGTCACCGGCGTCTTGTACCGTCCGTCGAAATAATCCCAATTCCCGCGAAAGACCGCATTGTAAATGGTGATGTACTCCGCAAGGAGCGCCGCGTCCTGGGCGGAATAGGCATACGCCCCTTCCAGATACCCTTGAATGATAAGCCTGAGGTTTCTGATGTGGTCCACCCCCGCGTCTATGCCCAGGCCGAAGATATCCGCGTCAAGCTTGTTCCCCTCCGGTCCGCTTATCGAATGGATCACAAAATACCGGGCAAGACCGCCGGTGCGCGGGGCGCCTCCCCTGATTGTCGTTCCCGGAACGTATCCGATATTCCGGATTTGGCCGCGGGTTTCGATACGGGCGTAAGGCCCTTCATAATTTATGAAGATTATCGAAGATGACTGCCCCTGACCGAGTTCCCCGGTGTCAACCTGCTGGGCGACCGGATAGTCCGGGGAAAACCAGAATAATACCGCAATAAATCCCAGCCGTAGTATGCCAGGGCGAAGGTCGGCAGATTTTTTCATCACTAAAACTCCTTCCAAGTTACTTTACTAATGAGGCTTTCCCAAAACTTCAGTTTTGGGAAAGCCTCATTGAAATTCGCAGTTTTGTCGAATCTTCGGTTCGCAGTTTGTTTTTATACACCATAATTAGAGTCTGTCCATAATGTGTCTACATTATGGACAGACTCTAATTATACTCCATAACGAAAGAATATAGTAATGGGGACTTTGTAAATTTTCCGCTTTGAATGTTTTGCTGATAAAACGCTTAACTCATGTTGCGCAGGAAGAATAATATGAGCCACTAAGGAACTGTGTAGTCCGCAACAACACGAACTTTTGAGGTTAAATTCATAGTGATTAGTTTTGGAACAGGCTCAGTTGATTAATCTAAATATACCGATATATCAATTACCGCAAAGCATATATGATAAGGAAAAGCTCTTATTCTTATATCGCTTTGTGCCTATAGGCATATAGAAAAGAAAAACCACGGAGATACACGGAGTTTTTGTTACAAAACCCGGATTTTTCCTCTTTCTCTGTGTAACTCCAAGGAACCGGAGGTTCCGGTCCTCTGCGGTTAAAATTTCTTTCTTCATAATTACTCATATCCGGCGATTTAGCCTAATAAAGAAGGCCCCTTCCCCCTCATCAAACAGTTTGTTCTTAAGGAGGGCTTTGACGGCATGGTTTGCGCAACATCCACCCTTTGTTATGAGCTTATAGAGGTTCTCGACACCCTCGGCGTGGAGGTACAGAAAAGGCTCAAAATTATTACCTTTGACGATAACCGCTGGTTCGACTATCTCAAATATCCGGTTTCTGTGATTTCCCAGCCGGTAGCGGAAATAGGCAACGCCGCCCTGGAGAATCTGCTACAAATGATAGAACAAAAAAATTCCATCTGCAATGTTAAGCGGGAATTGCTCTTTGATGCCGGCATCATCGACAGGACAAAACAAGAACGGGGGTAAAAAAGCCGGGGCTTCCGGTCTGCCGGGGTATTTGACCTGTTCATTTGACCAGAGATGCCAGTTCCGTCAGGGCGCGTCTTTGTACGGACAGGGGACGGCCGTCCTGCCCCAGGGCCACGAGGAGCCGTATCCCCATTTCGCTTAAGGGTGGGCCGGAAAAGCGGCAGAGCGCTCCGGCGGCTGCGGCGGTGGCGGCCAGGACCGTTTCGTTCTGGTACGAGGAGGGGGGGAAGGCGAGGGCGCTGAAAGCCCGGAGCGCGTGTCCTTCGGGATCAACCCCTATGCGGCCTATGGCTTCCGCCGCCGCCGCCTTGATCGCCCCCTCCCGGTCCCGGATGTAGAGATCCGCCAGGAAGGGGATGGTTTCCCGGGACCCCAGAAAGCCCAGGAGCATTAGGGCTTCTGCCCGGTAATCCGGCCGGACCGGCGGATGGAGCAGGGTTTCCCGGGAAGGGTAGGCGCCCAGGCTGTCGGCAAGCTCCATGAGGTAGGCGGTGAACTCCCTCTCATCGGCTCCCACGGTTCCGGCCCGTATCAGCCGATCAATATGGGAAAGCCGGGCCTTAATTTCCCCATCATCAAGGTTGATGATATAGCCTTCCGCCCGGAAAGACGGCCGGGGATTGGCGGTCCCGTAGCTGTCTTCGGGGAAGCTTCCGTAAAAGGAACGCCGCAGCCTCCTGATCCGCTCTTCAGGCCGGTAGGCGTAGAGTATCCAATCCTTTCCGCCGGAATACAGGAAGCCGTCGTCGCTGAAGGCGGGGGCGGATGAGGCCCCTTCGATCCTGATGATCCAGAGCCGCCTGCCGTCTTCGGTAAAACCCGTCGCTCCCGACCGGGAGAGGATGTAGATTCCCCGTTCGTCGTAGAGTATTCTCACCTCGCCGGCGTCCTCACCGGCGGCTATATGGGTTTCCCCCGACCAGAGGGTCTCGCCGCCGGGAAGCGATAGGAGCGCCAAAGCGCCGTTGGAAAGGGTTGCCGCAGCCTTGTCTCCCCGGCCCTCAGCCGCCAGGGGGACACCGCCCGGAGACGGGAGGCTTATCGCCGGGGCACCCCACCGGGAAACGGCGGCGGCGCCATCCCTCGTGAAGATCAGGGCGGGCTTTCCCTCGGAAACCGGTTCCCCCCGTTCCTGCGGAAAGGGGTCCAGTGGGACTACGGCGGCGGGCATGGCCGCAAGAGGCCGGGTGACGATACGTCCAAAGGGGCTTATCTCCACAAGCTCCTGGTCCTCCAGGACGAGCAGAATGCCCCCCGCCCGGTCCAGCCTGGGCGGGAGCGCCGCAGGATGGGTCAGATACCGGGACCAGAGGGGATACCCCGAGGCGGTGAAGCACCGCACCCTTTGGGAGGTGAACACGAAAATCCTTCCGTCCCGGCCCACCAGGACCGGTGAGGAGATAGCGGTTCCCACATTTTTCCGCCACAGTTCCCGGCCCGCCCGGTTCACCGCGATGAGGACGCCGTTGGTCCTGCAAATGTAACAGGTCCCTTCGGGGGAACGGGAAACATAAGGGGCAAGACGGCCCCGGGCGTTGTATTTCCACAGCAAGTCCCCCCGTCCGGAATAGGAGATCAGGTTTCCGCCATCGCAGACCACAGTCACCGACTCCTCCTGAGCCACAGGCGGCCCCAGCACCGCGCCGCCCGGAGCCTGCCGCCAGACATAGGGTGATGTTTCCTGGGCTTCCAGGGGGGAGGCGAGATACAGGAAGATGATGAACGCCAGTCCGCACAGAAGCCTTTGAAGTTCCGGGTGTTCTTTAACGGTTGTCATGTTTTTTTTCCCGGACAAAGACCGCCAGGGTCTCTATATGCGCCGTTTGGGGGTAGAAGTCGTAGAAGGCCGCCGATTCAAGCCGGTAGCCCTGCGCGCAGAGAGATACGCCGTCCCTTGCCAGGGTGGCCGGATCGCAGGATACATAGGCCAAGAGGGGCGGTCCCTCTTCCGCGAGCCACCGCCTCAGGGAAGGGGAAAGTCCCTGGCGAGGGGGATCGGCCACGACAAAACCGTATGCAACGGGCGCGGACCGGCGCATTTCATGCACCCATTCCTCATCGGTGAGGGGGAAGTACCGCCTGAAGGAACCGGGGACGTTTTTCCGGGCTAGGTCCAGGGCGGCGGCATCGGATTCTACCAGGTCTATGCGGGGAAACCGTTCCCCCAGGAAGGCGGCGAAGGTTCCCACGCCGCAGTAGATGTCCGCCATGGGCAGGGAAGGAGCCGCCCTGCCGGAAAGGACCCGTAGGTCCGGGATAAATCTTTCCAGGGCCGCCGCGTTACCCTGGAAGAACACTCCAGCATCCATGAGGATCTCCCGATCCAGAAGCGCCGCCGCCGCCGGCTCATCTTTTCCTTCCCGGAGCAAAAGGCCGCCCCGGGAATAGACCGTAAAACGGCGTTTTCCCGGAGGCGCGGCGATGCACCCCCGGCTCAGGGCCTGCCGGATGCCTTCGTCCGCCACGGGACAATCTTTAAGGGGGACGATCTTTCCGCTTTTTCGGGCCTTAAAACCCAGCCGGTTTGTTCCGGGGATAACATGGAACTGGACGCGGTTCCGGTAGCCGTATTCGGAAGAGGAGACGGTTTTTATGGGCGGTGGACAGGCGATACCCCCGATACGGATCAGGGCGTCTGTGAGCATCCTCTCTTTTTCCCGCAGTTGAGACGGATAGTTCAGGTGTTGGAGGGAACAGCCTCCGCAGGTTCCGTAGAGGGGGCAGGCCGGGATGCGGCGGTCCGGGGAAGGTTCCAGGACTTCTCCAAGTTCTCCCCTGGCCCAGGTCTTGTGGGTTTCGGCAATCCGGAACGAAACGAGGTCTCCGGGAGCCGTGTAATCCACGAAGACTGTTTTTCCATCAATATGCACAATTCCCGTCCCGCCCGCCGCAAGACGTTCCACAGGGGCGGTAAAAAGATCACCTATTATCATGAATGATTTTAGTATAGCATCATTGCCAGAATAATATCAGTCGGGTACAATAGGGCCATGATTGGATCAGTACCGGTTCCTGATAGAAATTTTGAAGAAGAATGGTTCCAGGCAAACGACGGGACCCGGCTTTTTTTACGGCGGTGGCTTCCTTCGGGGAGACCGCTGGGGGTCTTGCATATTGTACACGGCATGGCCGAGTACGGCATCAGGTACGACAGGTTTGCCCGGCGTCTTACCGGGGAAGGCTTTGAAGTTTGGGCGGCGGATCAGCGGGGCCACGGGAAGACTGCCGACCCGGCGGCAAACGATCCCGGCAGGGGGGGCCTCCTGGGTCACTGCTGCGACCGGGAGGCATACAAGCGGGTGGTGGACGATGTTGAGGAGATCAACATCAGGATCAGGGAGCGCCTTCCTGAGCAGCCTCTTTTTCTTATGGGACATTCCTGGGGTTCTTTTCTTGTTCAATGTAATATTGAAGAATACGGCAGGCATATTTCCGGCTGCATACTTTCGGGAACCAGGGGGCCTGACGGCCTTAAAATCAAGATGGCCCCTCCGCTCCTGACCGTGATTGCAGCCCTAAAGGGCTGCCGGAAAAAGTCGGAACTGGCCTTTGCCCTGGGAGACAAGCCCTACAACAGGCCCTTCCGTCCGAACAGAACGCCTTTTGACTGGCTTTCCCGGGACGAAAAGGAAGTGGACAAATATGTTGCCGATCCCCTGAGCGGTATGCGCTGTTCTTCTGGTTTTTACCGGGACCTGGTGATCCTCCTCAACCGGATACACCGGAGCGAACAGATGGAGCGTATACGCCGGGACCTGCCCATCTATGTGTTTTCCGGCAGCGCCGATCCTGTGGGGGATATGGGCGCAAGTCCTATCGCCCTGGTAGAAGCTTACCGTTCCCTTAAAATTTGGGATCTCGAATTTGTGTTATACCCCAATGCCAGACATGAAACCTTAAACGAAACCAACAGGGATGAAGTCACAGGAGATCTCATTGCCTGGTTAAAAAAGCATATTGTAAAATAGAAAGGCGGACCTTGTGCGAATCAGGTACAGTGCGACGAAAGACGGACATCCGGTAAAAAAGGCCATAGTCTATACTAGGGACGAACATACTATCAGACTCGACGCGGTGGATAAAGATGCCGTGTATATCGTGGAGCGCCTCCGTTCAAATGGGTACGAAACTTATATTGTCGGCGGTGCGGTGCGGGACCTCATCCTGGGCAAGCATCCCAAGGATTTTGACATCGTAAGCGCCGCCAGCCCCGCCCGGATAAAAAAAATATTCCGGAATTCCCGCATCATAGGCCGCCGCTTCAGGCTGGTTCATGTGTATTTCGGCCCCAAGATATTCGAAGTGTCTACCTTTCGTTCCCTCAAGGACGGACCCACCAGCAACACCTTTGGTTCCATAGAGGAGGATGTTCTCCGCCGGGATTTTTCCCTGAACGCTCTTTTTTACGATCCCCTTAAAGAGATTGTAGTGGATTACGTGGGAGGCATGAAGGACATACGGGAAAAACGTGTCAGGCCCATCATTCCCCTTTCGGTTATTTTTCGGGACGATCCGGTCCGGATGATACGGGCGGTCAAGTACGCCGCCACGACTTCTTTCAAGCTTCCCCTGCGCCTTGCCTGGAAGATACGCCGTCAGGCCCCCCTGTTGTCCGAAGTTTCCCCTTCCAGGCTTACCGAGGAGATATTGAAGATCATCCATTCCCCTTATTCGGCGGAGATCATCGAAAACCTGGACTTCTTCGGTTTATACGGGTATCTCCAGCCGGGGGCATCGGCCCTGCTGCTGCGGGACGCTTCTTTCCGTTCACGGTATATAAAGGGATTCACCGATCTTGTCCTCAAACCTGAATCCTCCAGGGCCCAGGGAGAAAATATGGCGGCCCTAATCCGGGATTTCCTGGAAGAGACCATTGACTGGGAAGGGGGAATCATCGAAAACTACAAAAACGCCTTTTTTGAAGCCCGCCGCTTCGTCCTGCCCATGAACCCGCCCAGGGCCGAGTTGGATCACGCTGTCAGGCTCGTCTTCGGCGAACACGGCCTTACGGTAAAGAAGTTCCGTTTTGTCCTTCCCGGAGCGCGGCAGGCGGATTCCCTGCTCCCGGAGGAAGGCCAGGAGACCTCCGTTCCCGTTATGGAAGGGGAACCCCCCCAGCGGAGGCGACCCAAGAGAAGACGGCGCGGCTCGTCCGCCGGAAGGACCGGAGACGCTGAACGGGACCCGGCGGCAAATCCCGGAGGATAGGCTATTCGTCCTTGAGTTTTGGCATCATTCCGTCAACCCGCCGCCTGAAACGAGCGGGAGAGGCCTGGGCCGGATCCGCGCCGTATTCCAGGGCCGCGCGGTGATATTCTTCCGTAGCGTGATGTTCCCCTCTTTGTAGGCAGAAGCCCCAGAGTAGCAGGGCGCGTAATGGCGGGGACTCAGATCGTCAGCTTCACCACCAATTTATTACCGTAGTGCCTTCACTCTCAAATACATAGATAACTACCCTGTAATCATGCCCCCCTATCATTGATGTTCTTGAACCGGATATTCGTTGGGTAATGGTGTTGACCATCATATTTGATCAAAAACGATGCGTCCGAATAACGATATTCATTCCACAGAGTATCAATTTTTTCATACAACTCGGATATGGTACTACAACGCAAGAAAGGATACGGCTCATTTTCACCCGGCAATAGTATACTCTGTGGAATATCATTTACTATCGTAATGTATCTGTACAAATTCATAAAAGTATGGATGCTCCCGTTCCCACAAGGCTCTCTGAGTATTAAAAACGACCGGTTCAAAGGTTTCCATTTTAGTTCCCTGTGCCCTTGACTTTGCGAGGGTGATGTCAACTATATTTTCCCCGCAAGCGATTAACAACATTGCGGCAAACAGCGCCAATGCACCCAACGATAAACCCCCGGCTTTGTCGGGGGGACTCAAAAAGTTTGACATTAAAACTGTACATAACGTGCGACTGTAGCGGGAACAACGGCAACAGAGTTAAAATGTAGAAATACCAACTTCAACAATTTGCGGACCGTACACATTTAAAGGTCTTCGTATCGCATTTTCCAGCGGGTACATCAAAATGGAACAAAGTAGAACACTGCTTATTTTGCTCTATAACCAAAACCTGGCAAGGACAGCCGTTAATTGATGTTCAGGCCGCCGTTGACTTGATTGGGGCAACGCGAACAGCCACCGGCCTTACCGTGATTTGTGTCCGCGATGACAGTGAATACGATTGCCAAAAAAATGTCTGATGAAGATTTCGCGGCGATTAACCTGGCGAAAATCGTCCCTTTTGAATCATGGAACTACCGTATCTTGCCTCAATGATTTGTTCATGTTATTGTTGAACTGATCCTTAGAAGCCAAGATATACCCTGTTGTCTCTTCAATAACTGAGGCTGTTCCAAAACCGTGCGCTAAACGCGCACGGTTTTGGAACAGCCTCAATTATGTTTTTTTTCACATGAAGGGGGAACTGAAAAAGCTGGCCTTGAAAAATTTGCGTCTTCGGGGGACAGAGCGGAAAGCAAGGAAAGAGGGAGAAAAACGGGGAAAGATACCTGAAATAACCCTTATAGACAGCCGTCCGGCTGAAATAGACGCCCGGGAAGTCCCCGGACAACTGGGAAGGGGACCTCATTATAGGCAAAGGCCATAAGTCGGCGATACTGGTAACGGTAGAGCGGAAGAGCCGGTATGTACAGATGGATTTACTGGAAAGCATGGATGCCCGGACGGTACGAAAGAAGATAGAGCAGTGATTCAAACGGCTTAAACCGGCACTGAGGAAATCCATAACGTTTGACCAGGGGAAAAGAGAACAGCGAACACAAACGGCTTTCTGAGAACGTGGGAATAGCGGTATATTTTTGTCATCCCCATTCGCCGTGAGAGAAAGGGACGTGTGAAAACACGGATTATCTGATACGGGATATATCAAAAATAGCGAGATTACTCAATGAACGGCCAGGAAAAACACCGAAATGCCTCATTTTAAAAAGCAACCGAAGGGCTGGATGCCTCATTAAGAAAAAAGTAACTTTAGGCCGCTGGTTCCCTTCCAGAGAAAGAGGACAGAGCGGCGACGGCCTCCCGCA
>JAITBO010000058.1 GCA_031283505.1 Treponema sp.
TTAGAAGTGTCTTTCCGGAAGTTGCTCTTACACCGGATTGCGTCCCTCTGTCTGAACCGCCGGCTTTTTCTTTGCTTTTCTCGCAGGTGGTAAACAATACCAACAGGATCGCAATTCCCACAAGAGTTCGCTTTCTCAATTTCATATTTCCCTCCTAATTTAGCGTGGATTGATTATGAACATCCAATTCTGATATGTGTTCAGTATCCGCCCGGAGAAAGCAAAATGCAATCCATTATATAATACTATTTATTCGGAAAACGGATAAATCATGGAATGTGCGATGGGAGCAATTAACACTAAATCTATGGAAGTTGTTCCAAGAACTGAAGTTTTGGAACAGCCTCAAATATTGTTGATATAGTCAGCAGGAGGTTTAAATGATGAAGAAGATTTTTACTTTGGCAGTAATTACCGGACTCGCCTTTACGATAATAGGGTGCGCTAGTAGCGGCACTGCCGTCCCTGCGGCGGGTAGCTCTCCCGTGCGTGTTTTAAACGGCGTCCCCCAGTTTGTAAACGATGCTTATCTCAATGCATCGGAGGATGTTCTTATCGGTATTGGGACATATAAGATCGGCAGCGATCCGGCTAAAATATCGACCGGGAAGCCTTTTGCCGAGACGCGGGCTCGGGCGGATATTTCCCGTCAGCTTCAAACGATTATAAAAAACATGGTTATTGATTATACCGCCCAGAGTGAGTTGGATCCCCAGGCTGCCCTCTCCTTCCAGGAGAACATCACCCAGTCTCTTTCCAGGACTGAATTGAGAGGCGCCAAGGTGATTCAGGCTCAGACCGATGAAAACGGGCTTCTTTGGGTTGTCATGGAATACAGCAAGTCGGCGGCCCGTTCTGATGACGCTATCAATCAAGCCATTGCCGCCGCGAAACTTGCTGTGCCTGCGGCTGCCGCGTTTGACGCATTGGCTCGTATGGAAAACACCTTTGACAAGGCAGCCGGCGGCGGTCCGGTTCCTCTGGGAGATTAATTCTCTCGACAAGGTATGGGGTGTCACCAGGAACTCCCTGCGGTAGCGGGGGGAGTTATTTGTGTTGAGGGTTTAATACCCCGCCCCCGCCAGAGCCCTGTCATAGAGTTGTTGGGTGGGACTGTCTGCGGGAAAATGCAATGAACAGGCTTATCGGATTTTTAGCAGTGGCAATAATTTTAATATCTTCATGTGCCACAACGGAAATCAGCCAGCCAGCTTCTCAAACTGCAGAACCCGTCCAGGAATTTGGGGACGTATTTAACCGTTCATTTGATGAACAGTACGCCAGTGGTTATTGGATTACCCGGCCTTCGGGCGGTACTATTCCGGTTGTGGGAATAACCGGCAGGCGCAGGAACCGGGACGAAGCAATTCAGGCCGCTGTTGCTGACGCGGCCCGCAGAGTCGCCCTGTATCATGGGGTAAACGCGGAAAGCGCCACAGTTCTTAATCAGGGTTCCGGCAATCTGGATTATTTTGCTGGTTTTGATTACCGGGTGACGATACATAACGATCCTTCGGCGTATACCGGCTCTCTTGTTTTTAATAAAGATGATGATATATATGAAAAAGATGGTTCCGTATATGTCCGCGCTAAATATTCAGGAGTTGCCGATGTTCCCGTGTATAATTCGGCTATGGAAAACGGCGTACCGGGTTGGGTAAAAAATTACCGTGCCGATGTTCCCGGTTTTTTAACCGGTATCGGATCCTCAAGGAATAAAGGGTCCCCCCAGGCGACCAGCCAGGCTTCCTATGAAAATGCGATTGTTTCACTGCTGCCCGGACTGATAGTAAAAGTTGCTGACGGCGTAATTGATGCGGCAGGCGGAAAGCTGCGGCAAAATATTGCTGTAAGTCAGGGAAGTTTAATCAATGTGATGATCCTGGAGACATGGTTCGATTCAAAAACCAGTTCCGTGTGGACATTGTTAGTGGCAAAAGAACGCCATTAATTCTATAAAATTAATATTGACCGGAGAAAAATTATGAAGAAGATAATAGTTTTACTGTTTATTGCGGTTTTTGGATCGTTGATATGTACTGCCTGCGTTACAAAAAAAGGCAATAACAACAACCTGGAGCGGGGCCGTGACGCCGCCGTTGATGCCCTTGGGCGCATGGACAACGCACTGGGCGATTAGGGGACGGAACTCTTGCGAAAGGAGTTTTTAATGAAAAAAATCGTATTTGTGGTTTCTCTGCTGTTTGTTGGACTGGTATTTGTGAATGCCCAGAGGGATAAGCCTGGCTGGGTAGACAGGCCGGGAGCATCGTTTCCTGACTCTCTTTTTGTCTCCGCTGTCGGCAGCGCTCCTGATCGCCGCCGGGCGGAAACCGGCGCGTTTGGAGGTCTTGCATCGTACTTTAGGCAGTCCGTAATTAACTCTATCCTGGTGAAGGATTCCGAAAGACAGGAAAACGGCCGTTCCATTTTATCGACAACAGAAGCGTCACAGACCATTGAAGCCGTCTCCGCGCTGGATGCCCTTATCGGCGCCGAAATTAAAGACACCTGGTACGATGAGCGGAGAGCGGTTTGGTATGCAGTTGCTGTAATGGAAAAGGCAAAATGCGCTCCCCGTTATTCCGGAGAAATTGATAAGACAATTACTGAAATCAACAACCTGATTGATGTTTCTGACGGCGTTTTTTTTGAAACCATATCGAAATGCCGGCAGGCTCAAAATCTTGCGGATAAAGCCGATGTGTTGGCCCTGGTTCACAGTATGCTTGGCGGACAGAGCCGACAGGCTGAGATTTCCGCGCTTTCCGTCAAAGTGGCCAATACCATGAACCTGGCAAAAACCATTCCCGTGAATGTGCTGGTTGTATCCGGCGACAGGAACGAACGGATCAGAAACGCTTTTACGGGAGCATTTACCGGCGAGGGATTTAAGACCGGCAACAGGAATTCGCGCTATACCCTTGAGGTTACAATGGTCCTGTCGGAAGCGCCGAAGAATCAATTCTACAATACCCGTTATACGGTAAACGCGATCCTGAAAGACACTCAAAACAGTACGGAACTTTTCGGCTACAACATTGCCAGCCGCGAGTCTCATACACAAAGTCAGGAAGACGCGGACAACCGGGCGTATATCGGAGCCGAACGAAAGATTAAAACGGAATTTCCCGGAGTTTTACGGCAATACATGGAGTCCAACTGAGCGAGCGGTTGACCATTGCTCATATTCACCGTATCATTAATAATGGCTTTCGGAGAAAAAAATAAAACCAAAAATAAAACCAAAACTAAAACCCCAGGGTCGTCTTCCGGTACTTATGGTTTCCGGAGCAGGGATTCGTCTGCCCAGAAAAAGTCAAAGAAAAAGGCTGCGGTTTATATCTTTTGGCTCTTTTTTTTCATTTTGATTATTTGCCTGTTTATCGTTAACATGGACGCTATTCGAATAAGCCTTAGGAATACTGGAATTGCCGATCATTTTTTGAACCGTCCCGTTTCCGGACAGGACGTTCCGCCCGGCTTTCCCTCGTCGGATATGGAAACCGGGGATGATTCGCCGGGGACGGTTTCACCGGCGCCATTTTCCAGGCCGGAGGAAACGCCTCGGGAAATGGAGCCGCCTGTGGAAGATCGGGACATGGATACGATACCGGCGTCCGAAATTCAGGCTGTATCCGATGAGCCGCCCGCGGAACTTCCGGTCAGCCGGTCCGTACCATCCGCCACGCCCCGGAAAAGCGCAGATCCGCCGCCGCAGAAGCCCCCGGAAACCCGGGAACGGAGTCTGTACCTTATGAGGGTGGACCCGGACGGAATCCTCCTTCGAACCAAGGTGATCCGGAACCTCCCGGTTACCAATTCACCGATGACTGATGTGCTGAATGCCCTGCTTCAGGGACCGTCGGCTACGGAAAGTAGTCAGGGTTTGATTTCCCTGATACCACGGGGAACCCGTATTCTTTCCGTAGATATCGGGGGTTCCACTGCGAAAATCAATTTCAATGAGAATTTCCTGTTTAATGAATACGGTGTTGAAGGGTACGCAGGACAGCTCAGGCAGGTAGTCTGGACCGCCACGGAGTTTCCCAACATCAAGGATGTGCAGATTCTGATTGAAGGCCGGAAGCTAAGTTATCTGGGGGAGAGTATCTGGATAGGGGACCCTGTTGGAAGGGAGTCCCGTTAAAAAAGCAACGCCCTGCTTGACTCTGCGGCAACGCTGTATCCGGCAAACTCTGCGGACTAGTATCCCGACAACTATGAAAATGTGGTTTGTTGCCTGGCGGGAGATCGTATCGCACAGCGAAGCGCAAGGGATAGAAGCGGAAATCCCGCAGTGCTTTTAGGCGGAACGCCTACAGGTGTTCCGCCTAAAAGCACGAGGAATTGGAGCGGATAGCCCGGTCCGGCGCGTACGCCGGATGCGCCCAAATCCACAGGTTTAATCGTGTCGGGATACTAGCAGTCCGCCGTTATCCACCGCCAGGGTCTTGATACATTCTCCGGGAATTGACCGAAATGCCCGAACCGCCGTCGCCTTGTCCGGCATGACCTTCTCCCGGAGTAATTTCATGGTTTTGTCCACAAATATCGTAATATACCCCCTTCTTTCCCGTTCGTTCTAACATTTTTGATGAGGCAATGCGAGGGCCGAAATGCCTCATTTTAAAAAGCAACCGAAGGGCTGGATGCCTCATTAAGAAAAAAGTAACTTTAGGCCGCTGGTTCCCTTCCAGAGAAAGAGGACAGAGCGGCGACGGCCTCCCGCA